>DATHEW010000729.1:0-6481 GCA_035318425.1 Candidatus Acidiferrum sp.
CGGCGAATCGCTGGGCGTCAGCCAGTAAGGCATCCCATTCGCGAAGTCGATGCGGCGCACTGTGGGCTTCTCGCGACCGGCGCGGGCGATTCTCGCGAGCGACCGCCAGCAACTCCGGATGCCGTTCAAGCTAGTCGGCGAACAGTTCGTAAAGTGACGGCGCTGGTTTTTTCGGGGGCGCTCATGGGCATGAATGTAATCGCCGTGCCGACCGCGGCGAAACAAAAAGCCCGGCAACCGAAATTGCCGGGCGTTGAATTTCACGCTGGATCAGTTCGCGCTGCGAACTGACGACGCCTCGCATCGCGAGGCGTCTCACCATCAGACGTTGTAAGTGCCGCTGGCCGTCGTGCCGCCGCGGCCGGTCCAGTTCGTGTGGAAGAATTCACCGCGCGGTTTGTCCACGCGCTCGTAGGTGTGCGCGCCGAAGTAATCGCGCTGCGCCTGCAAGAGATTCGCGGGCAACACGGCGGAGCGATATTGATCGTAGAACGCGAGCGCGGTGCTGAACGCGGGAACGGGGATGCCCTTCTTCGCCGCGGTCGCCACGACATTGCGCCAGCCTTTCTGGCAACGCTTGATCTCGCCGCGGAAATAATCGTCGAGCATCAGGTTCATCAGCTTCGGATTGTTGTCATACGCTTCCTTGATTTTGCCGAGGAAACGCGAGCGGATGATGCAGCCGCCGCGCCACATGAGCGCGATACCGCCGTAGTTGAGGTTCCAGCCGTATTCCTTCGCCGCCGCGCGCATGAGCATGTAGCCCTGCGCGTAGCTCACGATCTTCGAGGCGTAGAGCGCATCGCGAATGTCGTTGATGAACGCCTGCTTCCTGGCCGGATTCGCCGCCACGCTGGTGAGAGTGGGGCGGGGGCCTTTCAATTTGCGCGCAGCTTTCACGCGTTCGTCTTTGAGCGCCGAAACACAGCGCGAATAAACCGCTTCCGCAATCAACGTGATGGGAATGCCGAGGTCCTGTGAATTCACGACGGTCCATTTTCCGGTGCCTTTCTGGCCAGCGGTGTCGAGGATCTTGTCCACGAGCGGTGTGCCGTCTCCGTCTTTCTTGGCGAGAATGTCGCGGCTGATTTCGATGAGATAGCTGTCGAGGTCGCCCGTGTTCCAATCGGCGAAGACGGTGTGCATCTCGTCGGCGGACATGCCGAGGCCGTTCTTCAGGATATTGTACCCTTCGCAGATGAGCTGCATGTCGCCGTACTCAATGCCATTGTGAACCATCTTCACGTAATGACCCGCGCCCGCTTCGCCGACCCAGTCGCAGCACGGCACGTTGCCTTCCACTTTCGCGGCGACGCCTTGGAAAATATCTTTCACAAAGGGCCAGGCTTTGGGCGAACCGCCGGGCATGATAGAGGGACCTTTGCGCGCGCCTTCCTCGCCGCCGCTCACACCGGTGCCGATGTAGAGCAGACCTTTGCTCTCGACGTATTTGGTGCGGCGATTGGTGTCGTCAAAAAGTGAATTGCCGCCATCGATGATGATGTCCCCGGGTTCTAGGTGCGGGATGAGTTGCTCGATGAAATCATCCACCGGCTTGCCGGCCTTCACGAGCATCATCACGCGGCGGGGGCTCTTAAGCTTGCTGACCATGTCCTCGATCGAGTGCGCGCCGATGACTTTCGAGCCCTTCGCTTCGTTGGCGAGAAACTGGTCCACTTTCTCGACGGTGCGGTTGTAGGCCACGACGGTGAAGCCGTGGTCGTTCATGTTCATGATGAGGTTTTGGCCCATGACGGCCAGGCCGATGAGTGCGATGTCTCCTTGAGGTTCCATGTCAGTTTGATTGCGTTTGGTTCACGAAAAAATGAGGGCGGCAGGTTAGCCATTGCGTCCGAGCGCGCCAGAAGAAACTTGGCTTGGGACTGTTCTCCGTTGCACGCGGTTTCGCGCGCCGTTGCGTGATGGACTCAATGCCGAAAATGTCTCGCGCCGGTGAAAACCATCGCCACGCCGCGTTCGTCAGCCGCCTTGATCACTTCCTCGTCGCGCACGGAACCGCCGGGCTGAATCGCGGCGGTCGCGCCTGCCTCCGCGGCGGCGATCAATCCATCAGCGAACGGAAAAAACGCGTCACTGCACACCACGCTGCCCTGCAAGGAAAGCTTCGCCTCGCCAGATTTCCAAACCGCGATCCGGCTCGAATCCACGCGGCTCATCTGTCCCGCGCCGATCCCCAATGTGCGATCCACGCCGGTGTAAACAATGGCGTTCGACTTCACGTGCTTCACCACGCGCCAGCCAAAAAGCATCGCGCCCCATTCCGCTTCGCTCGGCACGCGCTTCGTCACCACTTTGCAATCGTCGCGTCGTGTTACCTTGAGATCGCGCTGTTGCAGCAGGAACGAATCAGCCCCGACGCTGCGGATATCGATCGGCGCGGCGGCATGAGGCGATTTCGTGATCTGAAGCAGGCGCAAGTTTTTCTTTTTCGTCAGCACTGCCAGCGCGTCAGCCGTGAATTCAGACGCGACAATCACCTCGGAAAAAATTTCCGCGATGGCTTCCGCGCAAGCGGCATCGAGCGGTTTGTTCACCGCAATGATGCCACCGAACGGCGCCTGGCGATCGGTCGCAAACGCTTTGTCCCACGCCTCGCGCAGGCTCGCACCCTGGCCCACGCCGCATGGGTTGGTGTGCTTGAGGATGGCGAGGGTCGGCCCGTCCTCTTGAAATTCGTGGATCAACGAAGCCGCCGCCGTGAGGTCGAGAATGTTGTTATAGGAAAGCTCCTTGCCGTGCAGTTGCCGAAAATAATCCTGAAACTTCCCGTAGAGCGCGGCCTGCTGGTGCGGGTTCTCGCCGTAACGAAGCGATTGCGCCAGGGGCGCGTCGATCACGAGCGACTTCGGCAACGTGCTTTCGCCAGGAGCCGAAAATTCCTTGAGGAGATGTGCGGCGATGGCTCCGTCGTACGCCGCCGTGCGCGCAAAGACTTTCGCTGCCAGCCTGCGGCGCGTATCGAGCGTGGTGTCACCGGCGGATTTGATTTCCTCCGCCACGACCGCGTAGTCGGCGGGATCGACGATGACGGTCACGCTCTCGTGGTTCTTCGCCGCGCTGCGCAGCATCGAAGGCCCGCCGATGTCGATATTCTCGATGGCTTCGTGCAGCGCCACGTTCGGTTTCGCGACGGTCTGCTCGAACGGGTACAGGTTCACCACCACGAGATCGATCGCCGTGATGTTGTGTTCGCGCGCGGCGGCTTCGTGCGATGCATTGCCGCGGATGTAGAGCAAGCCGCCGTGAATCTTCGGGTGCAGCGTCTTGACCCGCCCATCCATCATTTCAGGGAATCCCGTGTGCGCGCTGATGTCTTTTACCGGCAGGCCAGCATCGCGAAGGGCCTTTGCTGTTCCGCCAGTCGAGATCATTTCGACACCGGCCGCGACGAGCGCCTGCGCGAAGGGAAGTAAACCGGTTTTGTCCGAGACGGAGAGCAGAGCACGCTGGATTCTTGCCATAAAGAGGCGGCTAAACTCGCAAAAGCGCGAGGGCAGTCAAAAGAATTCAGTGAAACCTGCGACTTGGATCGCTTGAACCCGGGACAACTCCGGGGTTGCGCGCCCCCTGGCTTCTCTGCATAAACAGCCATCACCTGTTATGACAAAATCCAATGATTCACTTCGTCGATTTGTAGAGCTGCGGGCGGCGCTGGAACGCGAACGGGCCACGCTCCAACAGCGCTTACAACAGATCGATGCGGCGCTCGCGATCGTATTGACTCGGTCGTCACCGCCCGCTTCATCACCTGCGCCGCGCATTGTTGCCACGACATCTTCGCCCAAATCCGCAACGCCATCGGCGGGGCGAGGCAAGAAAGTCCGGAATGCCGCCGGCATGAGGGAAACGATCAGACAACTCGTCGAGAAGTCGCCGTTGCGCATCGGTGAAATCGTCGATGGAATGAAGCGCTCCGGCTACGTCTTCAAGAGTTCCAAACCCGCGAACTCCGTGGGCGCTTACCTCTACGGAACAGAAGGCAAGAAGCACTTCGTTCGCGCCGACGGAAAATTCTCGCCGAAGAGCGGCGCGTAATCGCTGGCGCAAGCTTCGGTTGCACGCGCGCGGCAATTGCGTAAAGTTGCGCCTCGCGCCGTGTTTTCAATTGCCATGCGCCGCAGACGCGGCTAGTTACTGCGGCGCGCGCGGGAGAGATGGCCGAGTGGCTGAAGGCGGCAGTTTGCTAAACTGTTATACGGGTAAAACCGTATCGGGGGTTCGAATCCCCCTCTCTCCGCCATTTCACTTCATCTCGAATCAGCCTTCGCTCACTTGTGTTGCCGGAGATCCACACAGATCAACGCGTTCTTGTCGCGCGCGTAGAACAGCCCGTTGGCGAGCGCGACGTTGGCGCGGCACTCGACTCCGAGGACTTGCGCGCGAGCCGTCGGCTGAAATTTTTCCGTCGTTGCGTTCGCCGCAATCAATTCGCCGCGCTCGGTAAGAATCAACAATCTGTCTCCCACGCCCAGCAACGTCCCCGCCCCGAACCGATCCTCGCTCCAGCGGATTTTGCCCGTCTTCGCGTCCACGCACCGGAGATTGCACTTCTGTTCCTGCCGGCCATCGAAGCCGAAGAGAAGTCCGCCGTGCGCAACACTGGTCGCGTAATGATTCGAGAGAACGTCGTCGCCCTGCCAGAGCACCTCGGGTTTCATTTCGCCGAAGCGCAACATCGCGGCGCCTGCGCCATAGCTGGCTGAGATGAAGATGGAATCGCCAATGACGAGCGGCGTCGCGGCGGTGACGGAAGCATTGATCGCCGGGCGAAATGGAAACTTCCACATCACCTTTCCCGATCCCGGCTCCAGCGCGACGAGATTGCCGCGTGTCAGCACGAGCAGGCGCCGCTTGCCGGCGAACGTCGCCGCGACCGGAGACGAGTAACCCGCTTCCTCGTCCGTTGTTTTCCACAAGACGGCTCCGTTCGCGGCGTTAAAGGCAACGATCCCAGCGTCATTCCGTCCGCCGATGTTCAGGATCACCGCGTTGCCTTCGACGAGCGGGGAACAGGCGATACCGAAAAATCCCTTGTCGTTGCCAAACTCCTTGCGCGTATTGATCTGCCAGAGGCGCGCGCCATTCGTCAGGTTCCACGCGCTCAACACACCGTTGGCGCCGAAGGTGAAGACGCGAATGCCGCTGATCGCCGGTGTGGCGCGCGGACCTTCATCGAATCCGAAGTCATCGCGATAATCCGTCTTGTATTCGGCTTTCCAAAGTGGCGCACCGCTCATCGCATCCACGCATTCGACGGCTTCACGATCGTTCTGGCGATGGAAGCTGATGACGCGATTGGAAGAAACCACCGGCGCACTCCAACCCTGGCCGACCGTTTTCCGCCAGACGATGCGCGGACCTTCCTTGCCCCAGTTCCAATTCAGGTTTGTTTCAGCGGAACGTCCGTTGCGGTCGGGCCCGAGCAATTGCGGCCAGTCGTGCGCTGGGAGCGCGAGCACGGAGCAGAGAAAAACAAACACGAATCGCCACATGGAAAGATTTCAGCCTCGCACCAAAAACCAAATGAAGAGCCCGAGCAACACGACAGTCGTTGCGATCCAAAGCCAATGGATACGCAACCGTTTTGGTTTGCCGAATTCCTTTTGCACGAACTCGTCGTAATTGAATTCGTCGTCCGGCAAATCGAGCGACTGCGCGTGTGCATCATCGGACCAGCCGGTGGATTCGTCGGAGCCACAGCCAGGACAGGCGCGCGCGCCACGCGGGACGTCCGCGCCGCAGACCGGACACGTCTCGGGAGCAGGCATGCCGTTTAGTGAAGCTTGGAGTGGAGCAAGTCGCCAGCGATTCCTTTGGCGTCCAACGCGTCGGCCTCAACGTTCGTCGGGTCCAGGCTCCACGCGCCGGCGATGCGCACCACGCGCTCCGTGTTCAACGAGAGCAGTTCATGTCCGGCCAGTCCGAGCACGTCAGAATCTTCCGCGTAGCCGAGGCAACGCAGTTTCAAATCGCGCTCAACCTCGGTCGCGGGACCCTGGTTCCAAAGCGTCTCTCCCGCCCACACGTAAGCGCGCAAAACTTTTCCGGCATTGCAGCGCACCCAGCCGTGATGACACACGACGCGGTTGCGGGTGAAGAGTTGAACCTCGCCAAGCTTCTGGCTCAGGTGCGTGAGGAAGAGAAAACACTTGTCCACATCGTCCGTGGGATCGGGAAGATCACAACCCATCACGAGCACCCAGCCACGCACGGGCGGCGAGATGAACAGACGCGGCTCGAAGGGTGTGCTCAGGGCATCGCTCCACGCGCACGCGCGCGGATGCTGAACGCCCAGCGCGTTTTGAACGAGGCGCGGATTCTGCGTTCGCACGGCCAGCCACCGTGCGGGCGGCTCGAACAGTGAAGAGGTGGAGTGACGGTGAGTCTGGATCGGCGTCGGCGTGCTTTGCCGCTTGCGCAATTCACGTTGGATCAATCGATGAACGAGCAGTGCGAAGAC
>DATHEW010000730.1:0-3946 GCA_035318425.1 Candidatus Acidiferrum sp.
GACGGAGTGAAAGAGAAACGCTTCAGACAACATGAAAACGAACAATAGCCACCTTCAACCAGCACTCACGGATCATTCCATGAACTCGACTCGACGTTTCTTCACTCGTGTCTGCCTCGCTTCGATTTGCGTATCGTGCCTGCTGCCAGCGTTGGCGGCGGCAGAAGCGAAAGGCGCATCGTCGAAAAAAATGGGCCTGCTGCTGGCCAATCACGGATCGCGTTCCGCGACATGGAGGAACTCACTGCTCGCGCTGGAGCAGAGCGTTCGACATGCGCTGGCCGCGAACAAGTCGATCCAGGGAATCAAGACCGCGTTCATGGAATACACCGAACCATCCATCGCCACGCGCTTGAAGGAGTTCGATGCCGAAGGTTTCACTGACGTGATCATCGTGCCTGTGTTTCTGACGGTCAGCCCGCATACGTTCGATGACATCCCGACGATCATCGGAAAGAAGGTCGATCCGCAGTCGCTCGAGATGTTGAAGATCGAGAAGATCGAACGCTACACGCCGAAGGCAAACACGGTGATCGCGCCGAACCTGGACTTCACCAGCATGCTGAAACAGAACGTGCTGCGGCGCGCGAAGGCGCTTTCGTCGAACCCCGCGGAGGAAGGGTTGGTGCTGATCGCTTACGGTGATGAAACTTACGAGAAGGAATGGTCGGCGCTGCTCAACAAAGTGGGCGATCACGTCAAACAGGAGACCGGCATCGGCGTTCACTCGCACGGTTGGTGCGGGCATGTGGCTCATTACGATCCGAAGAAAACTACGGTGGCCATCGAATCCGTTCTGGCCGCGAAGAAGAAGGCGCTCGTCATCCCGGTGCTGGTGGCGCACGACGAAAATTTCCAGATCAAGATCATCGGGAATGGCATCACCAAGGTGGCCGACAATAAATCACGGGTGGAGTACCGGCCTGACTCGATTTTACCGGAGCCATTGGTGGAGCAATGGATCATCGAAGTCGCGGGCAAATACGCGGCGAAGATCGACTCCCAGGGGCGCGTGGCGTCCAATCCATAAAGTCACCGGTGAAACTGAGACGGCTGAATGCTGATCTGCACCGCGACATCGGCTACTTCCTGTCGGGCTTGATCGTCGTGTATTGCATCTCGGGCATCGCGTTGAATCACGTCAACGATTGGAACCCCCACTTCGTGATTCATAAGTGCACCATCGCGCTGACGAATGCTTTCACGAAAGCGGAGATCACGGACGATCGCATCGCCGCGTTCAGCGCGCTCGTCGGTGAATCAAAACCCAGGGTGCATGATTTCCCGACGGAAGATCAGGTGAAGATCTATTACGACAACGCCTCACTGCACATCGATTTCGTGGCGAAGACCGGAACGTACGAGAGGGTGCATCGCCGCCCGCTCATCTATCAGACCAACGTGCTTCACCGAAACAGTTTGAAAGGTTGGAAGTGGGCGTCCGACATCTTCGCCGTGCTGCTTGTGTTCATCACGGTGTCAGGCTGGTTCATGCTCAAAGGCAAGAACGGCCTGAGCGGGCGAGGCAAATGGTTTATCGCGGCGGGAATCGTGCCTCCAGTGGCCGCCATCATCATCTTTCAATTCATCCAGAAGTAAGTTCCCTGAGATATTTTTCCGCCGATCAGTTTCTCGTCGCGCGTGGCATCGGCTTTGAGGATTGAAATCGCGCGCGGCGTTCAATTACGGTTCCGCGGCATTCGGCCAGACACTTCAACTATGACGAAACGATTTTTTGTTTTGCTGTTCCCGTTCGTGCTCGCGCTCGCCGGCTGCAACAAAGGCGGCAACGACGCCAACGTGATCAAGGTCGGCGAATTTGCGTCCTTGACCGGGAGCGAGGCGTCGTTCGGCAGGTCTTCTCACAACGGCACTCTCATCGCTGTCGATGAGATCAATGCGACGGGCGGCTTGCTCGGGAAGAAGATCGAACTGATCACGGAGGACGACCAATCCAAGGACGGCGAATCCAAGACCGCGGTGAAGAAGATGATCTCGCGCGACAAAGTAGTGGCGATCCTCGGCGAGGTGGCGTCCGGTCGCTCGCTCGAAGCGGCGCCGATTTGCCAGCAGTTCAAGGTTCCACAGATTTCTCCTTCTTCGACGAATCCCAAGGTCACGCAGATCGGCGATTACATTTTCCGCGTTTGCTTCGAGGACCGGTTTCAGGGCGGCGCGGTGTTGGCGAAGTTCGCGTTGAACAGCTTGAAGGCCAAACGCATCGCAATTCTCACTGATGTGAGCGCAGCCTACAGCGCCGGGTTGACGACGTACTTCAAGGAACAGTTCATCGCCAATGGAGGCCAGGTAGTGATCGAGCAGAAGTTCACGAAGGACGACAAGGATTTCAAAGCACAGCTCACCGCAATCAAGGCACAGAAGCCGGATGCGATCTTCATGCCCATCTATTACGGTCCGGCGACATTGATCGCGATCCAGGCGCGGGAGTTGGGAATCAAAGTGCCGCTTTTCGGCGGTGACGGATGGGAAGCGCCTGAACTCATTCAAGGACCCGGCGCTGCAGAAGCGCTGGAAGGTTGCTACTTCTCTACCCACTTCGCGCCAGACCAGGAGGGTTCGCACGCCAAGGAGTTTGTTGCCAAATATGAGAAGCGTTTTGGCATCAAGCCCGATGCGATGGCGGCGCTCGGTTACGATTCAGCGATGGTGCTTGCAGATGCCATCAAGCGTGCGAACTCCACGGAAGGGGCAAAGATCCGCGATGCACTGGCGGCAACCAAAGATTTCGAAGCCGTGACCGGCAAGATGTCGCTCGACGCTGAGCGCAACGCCCGCAAGCCGGCGGTCATCATCCAGATCAAAGGCGGCAAGTTTGTTTACAAAGAAACCGTTAATCCGTAAACCGCTGGCGTGACGCACACAACGCCGGCGGCATGACGGAATTTTTCCAGCAACTGATTAACGGTCTTTCGCTGGGAGCGATGTACGCTCTCCTCGCGCTGGGTTACACGCTCGTTTACGGCGTCCTGCGTTTCATCAACTTCGCCCACAGCGATGTGTTCATGGTGGGTGCGTTCGCCGGCTTGTATGTCGGTCGCAGCTTTCACAATTCCTCCGTCGGCAACGGCATCATCATCATGCTTGTGTCGATGCTCCTGTGCGCTGTGCTTGGGATCATCATCGAACGGTTTGCCTACCGCCCGTTGCGGCAAAGATCGAAGCTTACAGTGTTAATCACGGCGATCGGCGTATCGCTGCTGTTGGAAAACGCGGGTCAACTTGTGTTCGGGGCAAATCCCCAGGCGTTTCCCCAAGTTTTCCCGGCCCAACAGTTCACAAAGGGTGACCTCATTATCTCCAGCAAGGACATCGTCGTGCTCGGTGTCACGATCACGCTGGTCGCGCTGCTCCAGTTCATTGTGCTGAAAACGAAAATCGGGACCGCGATGCGCGCTGTTTCGTTCAACGCGCCGGCAGCGTCCCTGATGGGCATCAACATCAACATCATCATCAGCTTCACGTTTGGTCTCGGCTCCGCGCTGGCTGCTGCGGCGGGAATCCTCTGGGGCTATAAGTTTCCGAAAATCGATCCGCTCATGGGAATCGCGCCGGGACTGACGGCGTTTGTGGCGGCGGTTCTCGGCGGCATTGGCAACATTCCCGGCGCGGCGCTCGGCGGCTTGTTGATTGGCGTGATAGAAACTTTTGTGCGCGGCAGCCGCTGGTCTACCTGGACTGAGGCGATCGCGTTCGTGCTCCTGATTGCCATGCTGCTTTTTCGACCGGCGGGACTACTTGGAAAACTGCAACCCGAGAAGGTCTGATGTTTCTCTCTCGCCCACGAACTTGCCTGCTCGTTGCCATCGCGATCAGCGTCGTCTCCGGAGCGATTCAGCACCACATCGATCCTTACTTCGTCGATGTGCTCACCAGCATCGGCATCAACATCACGCTTGCGGTCAGCCTCAATCTCATCAACGGCTAC
>DATHEW010000731.1:0-7871 GCA_035318425.1 Candidatus Acidiferrum sp.
CCAGCGCCGCCTTCATGGCAGCAACAAACGCCCGGCATGATGCAGGACGCAAAGTTTGCGGTCGGCGGCGGTAAAGCAGTTGTCACGGTTTCCGAGGCTGGCGGCGCAATGGTTCCCAACATTCAGCGCTGGCGTGGCCAATTGCAGATGGCTCAGGCGAGCGATGCTGAAGTAGAGAAAGCGGCGACGCCACTTGATTTGAAGGGCGTGAAAGCGACTTTGGTGGACTTGGCGGGGCCGACCCAGCGGATGATCGTCATCATCGTGCCGAAGGGAGACCTGAGTGTGTTTTACAAGTTGATGGGCGAGTCCGCCGCTGTAGCGGCCGAGAAGGACGCGCTGATCGAATTTGCCAGGAAAGTGAAATGACCAAAACGGAATCCACCATTGAAGCCGAGAAGCCAAAAGGCAGCTCAAACCCAGCGTCGGCGTCGCCAGGCCCAGGCCGGCAGCTTTTCAATTTCTTCACCTCACTGCGCTTGACCGTCGTGTTCCTGTTCCTGGCGGTGCTGCTGGTGTTCATCGGCACGCTCGCGCAGGTGGAGGAAGGCTTGTATGCGGCGCAGCATCGCTATTTCCGCAGTCTCTTCATCTGGTGGCAGCCCGGCGGCGGCCCGTTCAAGCTGCCCGTGTTTCCTGGAGGCTACCTGATCGGTGGTGTGCTGTTGGTCAATCTCATCTGCGCTTACACGAAACGTTTTCAGCTTTCGAAAAAGAAGATCGGCCTGCTGACGATCCACAGCGGATTGGTCCTCTTGCTCGTCGGTCAGTTCGCCACGGACTTGTTGCAGGTCGAGAGTGCGATGCAACTGTTCGAGGGTGATACGAAGGGTTACTCGGAGGATTTCCGCGCCAATGAACTCGTGCTGATCGATAAGTCTTCGAGTGCGGAAAAAGATCGCGTGTATTCAGTGCCTGATTCGCTGTTGAAACATCATGGCGACATTCGCGACGCGCAGCTTCCCTTCACCTTGCGCGTGAAAACGCTGTGGGAAAACGCCGGGCTCGTGGAGCCGGGCACGAATAATCCGCCTATGGCCATTCCTTCGGGCGCCACGGCGGGAACATTGCGGGACATCCTCGTCATTCCCATGCCGCTGGTGAAAGACATGGACTCGCGAAACATGCCGGGCGGCTTGATCGAGGTGCTCGACGGCGACACGTCGCTGGGCAGCTTTCTGGTGTCGTCGCTTCTGTCCAAGCCCGAGAGTTTCAGCGTGAAGGGGAAACAGTATGAGATCGGGATGCGATTCAAGCGTTACTACTACCCGTTCAACATCACGCTGCTGAAAGCGACGCACGAAACATACAAAGGCCGGCCCGATATCCCCAAGAATTTTGCGAGCCGTGTGCGAGTTGAATATCCGGCCAAGAAGGAAGCTCGGGAGACGGTGATCTACATGAACAACCCGCTCCGATACGAGGGCCTCACTTTCTTTCAGTATCAGATGAGCGCAGGTGATTTTGCGGATCGCCAGGGTCAGAAGCCATCATCGACGTTTCAGGTCGTGCGCAACCCGAGCTGGCTGACGCCGTATCTTTCGTGCGTGATCATTGCCACCGGGCTGATCATTCAATTCATGATGCATCTGGTGGGATTTGTTCGGAAACGGAATGCGTAGGAGGCAACGATGAAGGGTTTGATCAAAATTATTCCGTGGTTCTTCGTCGCTCTGTTCGGCATCGAGATCATCGCGGTAGTGATGCCGAAGAAGGAGAGCGAGTTTCACCTGCGCGAGTTCGGCCGCCTGCCTGTGCTGCTGAATGGACGCGTGCAGCCGCTCGATTCGGTTGGCCGCAACGCATTGCTGCAAATCCGGTCCACCGGTGACGTGCCACTCGAACTCGTGCCGTCGTGGAAATTCTGGTACCATCCGCCGAAACTGCGCTCGAGCGAATGGCTTGCGGAGGTGTTGTTCAAGCCCGAGGTGGCGGACACGCGCCCGATCTTTCTGATTCACCATCCCGAACTGTTGTCGGAATTGAACTTGCAGGACAAAGGCATCGAGAAATCCGGCCTGCGCTACTACACGTTCAACGAACTGATCCCCAGCCTCAAGGAAGTGCAGGAGCAGGCTTCCAATGCGCCGGAACAGGATGCGTTGCGCACACCGATCCAGAAACAAGTGCTGAAGCTGTTCAACGGACTTTTCCTGTATCAGGCCATGAAGACGGCGGCACGTCCGCCCTCGTGGGAAAACTTTGAGAAGGATCTCACCTCGTTTGAAAAAGGCCTCGCGGCTGTGAAGGCGCGCGACGAAGGCAAAGATTTCGATAAGGAAGATGTCAATGCGCTGGCTCAATCCGCGGTCGAGATCGCCAGCCTCGCACGTGATCGCGCGGCGGGAGCGCGGTACCCGCTCGTCATTCCGCCTTACTTGCCCGAGCACAAGCGCGAAGACTGGTCCAGCATGTCGCAGACGTTGTTCGAGCCGGTGCGTCAATTGCTCGACTCCTCACGAAGCGGCGCTTCGGCCGGGACGTTGAACGTCGGAATTCCCAAGCCGGCAAAACTCTTCGCGGCCATGGCGAGCGCGTACAACCAAGGCGACGCGGCGCGATTCAACTCGGCTGTCACTGAGTACAAGTCCTGGTTGGGTAAGGATTTTTCGCCCGAGCTGAAGAAGGGTCGCGAGGAATTCTTCTTCAACGACACCAAGGGATTCCTGCACGCGATGATCATTTATCTCGCGGCGTTCGTGCTCGCGGTGGGTGGGTTGCTGACGCTGACCGCGGTGCCGGTGCTCTCGGAATCCCTGCGTAAATCTTCCTGCTATCTGATCATTCTCGCTGGAGTGGTGCATACGTTCGGGCTCGTCTTCCGAATGTATCTCGAAGGACGACCACCGGTCACAAATCTCTACTCGTCGGCCATCTTCATCGGCTGGGGTGCGATGGTGCTCGGCGTTATACTTGAACGAATCTACCGCCTCGGTCTCGGGAACATCGTGGCGTCCGTGGCCGGTTTTGTAACTCTTGTCATCGCGCACAACCTCGCGTTGGGCGGCGATACGATGGAGATGATGCGCGCGGTGCTCGATACGAACTTCTGGCTCGCGACGCATGTCGTCGCGGTAACGATGGGTTACGCCGCCACGTTTGTCGCTGGATTGCTAGGAATCGTTTTCATCCTGCTCGGTGTATTCACGCCGCTCTTGCGCCAGAAGCTAAACAGCAAGACCTCCGTAAAATCCGCTGCCTCATCCAGCACCGACATCGGCAAGGCGCTCGCGAAGATGGCTTACGCGATCATCTGCTTCGCGACCTTGTTCAGTTTTGTTGGAACCGTTCTCGGCGGCATTTGGGCCGATCAATCGTGGGGCCGCTTCTGGGGTTGGGATCCAAAAGAGAACGGCGCGCTCGTCATCGTCCTTTGGAACGTGGTGATTCTCCACGCGCGCTGGGGCGGCCTGATCAAGGAACGCGGCCTGATGGCCATGGCTGTGTTCGGCAATATCGTGACCGCATGGTCATGGTTCGGCGTGAACATGCTCGGCGTGGGGCTCCACTCATACGGCTTCATGGACGGCGGCGCGAAATGGCTCTACTACGTTTTCGTCCCAAGCCAGCTCGCGATCATCGCGCTCGGTCTTCTGCCTCTCAGCTTGTGGAAAAGTTTTCGCACCAAAAGCAAACCAACTCCATCGGTGCCTGACGTCTCGGCCACCGCGCCGGCTTAAGCGAAAAATTCACTCCACGCGCGCTCGTCGAAGCCGACGATGCCGCGCGTGCCGCGAATCACGAACGGCCGTTTCACCAGGTTGCCGTTCTTCGCCAGCAGCGCGAGAGCCTCGGTCTCCGTCATTGATGGGAGTTTCGCGCTGAGCTTCATCGCGCGATAATCCACGCCACTGGTGTTGAAAAGCCGTCGCACGTCACCATCGTAACTCGCGAGCATCGACTTCAACTCAGCGAAGGAGGGCGGTCGTTCTCGAATCGCGATCGGCTCCACCTCGATTCCCCGCGCGTCGAGGAACTTCAGCGCGTTGCGGCAGGTGCTGCATTTGTCGTAGCCGTAAAACCGGATTTTCATCTCACTCTCATTACTGGACTCAGCGTCTCGCAACGGGACGAAGGCGCGCTTTTACACGGGCATCGTCACGAAGCGGGCTGGAGATAACGGCCCTGCTGTCTCAAGGCAAGCCAGCGCGGTTTCAGAAGAACTCTCGTGGTGACCGCGCGCTCTCCCGCCCGTGGCACTGCTGCTGCTAATTGCGGTTCACTATGAAAAGTATCAAAACGCACCTGGCAACGCTCGCCGCGTTGTTCAGCGCCACAGTGCTGGCGCACGCCGGCCCCAGCACCTTTGTTCGCTACCACGTCGACGCTACGATGACCGCGTCCGGCATTGATGCCGACGCGACCGGACGTGTGCAGGCGTTCCTCAAACACCAGGGCAGCTCTGATAATCGACGCCTGCGCGTGCGCGTCACGAACCTTGATCCGAGCGCCACGTTTACGTTGCAAGCCGTTATTGGCGACGCGAGCGAAGCGGTTGCTGTCGCGACGTTCACAACAGATGCTGCTGGCAAAGCCGTCATCGTTTATTTGGAGAACACCTCTCTGCGTTCCGCCGCCAGGGTGAAACCCTCGCGCAAGAACAAGCGCGCGCTGCCCGAAGATATTTTCGATATCGCGTCCGTCCGCGTGCTGAACGTTGTGAACGCAAATAGCGAAATCGTCCTGAGCGCTGATCTTCACGCCACCGAATCGTTCAACTACCAGGTCGCCACGGCCTTCAAGAACACCGGCACCGATGGCGACGCGATCGGCTGCATGGCCGCGGCAGTGCAGAGTGGGACGATTCAGTTTCGTCTCTTCGCCATGGGGCAGAGCAGCCAATACACTCTCGTCATCAACAACGAGCCTGTCGCGAATTACACCGCGGATCTCATGGGTGGAATTGCCGTTGGCTCTTATCCATCGCTCGCGCCGGAACCAATGAAGTTCCGCGAGATCAGCCTCAAGAACTCGGCTGACGTGGTGATCCTCGAATCTCACGTTCAATGAAAACACTGTCCGACCTGCGCTGATATTTTTCATAGGCTCTGGTCGAACCGGCCCGTGGCGATGCCACGGGCCACTTTCGCTTTTGAGGAGCGCGGACCGTTGGGTCCGCGTGTTCATTATCTAAACGGCAATCAGATTGTAATCGCGCGGACCCAACGGTTCGCGCTCCGAAGTTTTGGGCTGAAACTTCCACGTGACTCGTCGAAGCTCCGTCAATGTTCCGATTGCTTCCGCTATTATTATTAATAATTGCGTTCACCGCTCGCGCTGCTGCGCCCACGCGCGGCGCGGACATGAATTACGGCCCGTTCCTTTGCTACACCGTGCAGTCAAGCCACGAGACCACGTGCAAGGGCATCACGGTTTCACTCGCGGCAGGCACGAATCGCGCGGCGGTAGTGTTCGACACTGATACGCTTCGTTACGCTACGGCGTGGAGCGGCGGCTGGCTTGACCTGACCAAAACTCATCTCACGACTGAAAAGGGCGAACTGCCTCCGCGTGTCGCGGGCAAAGTTGAATGGAGCAATCAGCCGGGCCCGGGTTGGGCGAAAGGCGGAAGCTGGACTGATCCGCGGACGAACCACATTGGACCGTTGCCGAAAGAGTGGGCGCATTACAAAGGACTCTTCCGCCACGGCAGCAACACCGTGTTTCATTACACCGTGGATGGCTGCGAAGTCTTCGACGTGCCGGGCCTCATCGAGTCCGAGGGTTTCGGATTTTTCACCCGCACGCTGCGCATCGCTCCGAACACGCGTCCGATGATGCTGCGACTCCGCGACACCGCTTGTGAAACGTTGCCGTCCGGTGCGCCATGTCCATCTGTGGTCGTGCTGGAAGGGAAAGACGTCTTGCCACGATTGAATGCTAATCAGATCGAAGCCGCGATCCCGCCGCACGCGGAACCGCTGACGATCAAATTTCTCTTCGTCGATTCGGAGCATGGTCAGGCGATTCCTTTCGAGCATCTCGATCGTATTCACGCGCCGGATTTGCCTGATGTGATTCGCGGCGGTCCGGCGCTGTGGCCGCAGACGATCACGACGACTGGAAAACGTAGTGCTGACTCAGCCGCATTCGTCGTGGATACGGTGGCGATCCCGGAGAACAATCCCTGGCGCTCGTGGATGCGCCTGACCGCGCTCGACTTTTTTTCCGACGGACGTGCCGCAATTGCCACGTGGAGCGGAGACGTGTGGATCGTTTCCGGTCTCGACGACTCGCTGCAAAACGTGAAGTGGAAGCGATTCGCCGCCGGGCTTTTTGATCCGCTGGGACTCAAAATTGTGCGCGACGAAATCTACGTCCTCGAGCGCAGCCAGATTACGCGGTTGCGCGATCTGAACAATGATGGCGAAGCCGACGTTTACGAGAACTTCAACAACGACACTGCCGTCAGTCCCAGCTATCACGCGTTCGCGATGGATTTGCAGACGGACAGCGCTGGCAATTTCTACTTCGCCCGCGCTGGCCAACGCGTCGAACCCATTTATCCGCTGAATGGCGGCATGGTGCGCGTCTCGGCTGACGGTTCGCGCGCGGAGTTGATCGCGCATGGATTGCGCGTGGTGAATGGAATGGCGATCGGCCCGCGCGACGAAATCGTTTGCAGTGACAACCAGGGAAATTGGATTCCGTCGGGCCGCATTGATTGGATCGACGCGAAGCAACCGGGCTTTTACGGCTATGTGCCGCATGCACACGGGTTGCCGACCAACCGCTACGTTCCGCCGTTGTGCTGGATTCCCATGGCGATCGACAACTCCGGCGGCAGCCAGGTGTTCGTCACGAGCGACAAGTGGCCCGCGTCGTTAAAGAACCAAATCCTGCACAGCTCCTACGGCATGGCGTCGCTGCTCGTGGTATTGTGGGAAACCAACAGCGGCGTGGCGCAGGGCGGGGTGATGAAGCTTCCGCTGAAGTTCGATTCGGGAATCATGCGCCCGCGTTTCAATCCGGCCGACGGTCAGCTTTACATCGCCGGTCTGCGCGGCTGGCAAACGAAGGTCGCCCGTGACGGCGCGCTTCAACGTGTTCGCTGGACTGGCAAGCCGCCGCGAATGCCGAGCGCGTTGCATGTGCGCCGCAACGGAATCGAGATCACGTTCACCGATCCGCTCGATCGTGTTTCCGCCGAGGACCTCCAGAATTGGAACGTTGAACAGTGGAACTATTTGTGGAGCGACAAGTACGGCTCGGATGATTACTCGGTCTCGAATCCCGCGAAAAAAGGCCGCGACTCCGTCGAGGTGCGCCGCATCAAGCTGTCCTCTGATAACAAAAGCGTATTGCTCGAAATCGCCGAGCTAAAGCCCGTGATGCAGATGAAGATCAAGTTCGCGCTCCAATCGGCGGATGGCGAAAAGGTGGCATGGGAAATTTATATTACGATCAATCGCGTGCCGGCACAGTGATCGGCTGCCATGAGGCGCGAATTTCTTCTGGCGTTTTACCAGCGGCACGCAAAGCACGCAGACTGAGGGCATCGTGACGCTTGGCCAATCGCTCGCCCTTCTCGTCCAGCATGAGTGGACAATGGAAGAACTGCGGCGGCTCAATCCCGAGCGCGCGATAGAGCAGCAGTTGCCTCGCAGTCGAAACGAGCAAGTCCGCGCCTCGCACCACCTCGGTGATCTGCATCGCGGCGTCATCGACAACCACGGCGAGTTGGTACGCCGGCACGTCATCATTTCGCCAGACCACGAATTCTCCAAAATCCCTGCCAGCGACGAACGACTGCGGGCCGAAGTATTTGTCCGTGAATGAAATCGTCTCGCCGTCTGGAACACGAAAGCGCCAGTGGAATGCGGATTGCGGAACACGAATTGCGGAACGGGTGATGCGCGTTCCTGAATCCG
>DATHEW010000732.1:0-2188 GCA_035318425.1 Candidatus Acidiferrum sp.
ATGATGTGCGTGATCGCGGGATCGCCCTTGAGCAGTTGCATGCAATGATCGACCACGGTGCTGTAGTCCTCATTGACCGCGGCGCCGGCGGCGACGTCCTGCAACGAGATCGCGGTGCCGTGCGCCTTGGACTCGAGGTTGCGCTCGAAGATGCGCTTCTGCTCCGGGATGATCACGATCACGAAGATGAGCAGCGTCAGGAGCGTCACCGACCATGAGAGAAGCGTGATGCGGCCGGTGATGCCAACGCGACGCCGCTTCACAACGCCCGGCTGGGTCGTTCTGTTGACCGCGCCGCCGTTCATGGATTGTCGCGAGCGCTGAGGCTCATCGCCGGCTCTTTTGCTTTCGCGATCGGCGGGCACCAGCGCGCGTATTCTTTCATCAACGCCCGCGCGCTTTCCAACCACTCAGGACCGCCTTCGACGAGCCGGTCGAGTTGGAAGGTCGTGAGGATCTGCTGGCCATAGACGGTGTGGTGCAGTTCGCGAATGGCCTTGCGCGCGCGTTCCGCGTAAATGGAATTCGCGCGCGGATTGAAACAGAGCAACGTGGGGACGAGCTTGGGCGAAACCGCCAGAACGCGCAGCCTGGCGCCGACTTGCGGGTTCAACTCGGTCATCAGATCGAAGCCACGGCGCGAGATCAGGCAGGCATCCGCTTTGCGAAAGAACACGGGCAGGACCACGTTCGCGCTTTTGGTTTCGCGCCGCACGTTCCCGAAAAACATCTCCGTCGTGGGATGCGCCTCTTTCGCCAGCGACACATTGAGCCATATCTCCGCGAGGTTCATGCGATGGTGCGTCAGCACCGTCATCTTCCCGCCGCGCAGGCCGGCAAGATTAGTGATGGCCGAATCGCGGTGAGTCAGCAGGAGAAATTCCTCATTCGGATCGGTCCCGTGCAACGGAAAGTAGAGCAGCCCCGTCTCTACTTTCTCGGTGAGGCTGAAGTACTCGTCAGTGGGCAATGACGCGCCATCAATGCTGCCGTCATGAAAACCGGCGATAACATCGTCCAGATTTCCTATCATGGTCTGCGCTTCTGCCTTGATCTCGTTCTCGTTGAAGACCATTTGCGTCCACGCTTTGACGGCTGCGCGCGCGTCGTTGTCCTTCAACTCGAGCATGACTCGCTGGCTGAAGAAGATGCGCAGCTTGTCCGTCACCGCGCCGGTCTCAGCGCTGCGGGAAAATGATTCACCAAGCAAGAGGATGAGGATGCTGGCGATCACGATGACGGCGCGGCGGCTGGAGAATACGGTGGGAGCAACGTGAAGATGAGCACGCATGAATGTCAGGGTTGCGGTGCCAGTCCGGACGGCGGATGGGCTGTGATCTTGAAGTTATGGGCAGCGCCTGAACTCAACCGCTTGCGCTCCTCGATCAATGTGATCGCGCTCGTGAGAGAGGATCGTGGGAGCCACGCCACCGGTTCAGACTGGAACAGTGTCAGCACCTGCTGGCCGTGGGTGGTCGTTTGAAAGTTGAGGATGGCCGCCGTCACTATTTTCAGGTGCGGGCCGAGGTAATCTCCACGAAAGCAAAGGAGTCCCGCTACGTAGCGTTCCGATTGCGCGATGACGCGAAGCTGTTTGCCGACTTGCGGATTCAATTCGACCATCGCGTCGAACCCTCGCTTGGGCACCAGGCATACTTCAGCGGTGCGAAAGAACACTGGGAGAATGATTTGGGGCAGGTTCTTCTTGCGCGTGATGCTCCTGAAAAATTGATCCGCTTGCGGCAGGCCATCGCGCATCAACAACACGTCGAGCCACGATTGCGCCAATGACATGCGCATCGAATCCGACACGAGAAGTGCGCGGCCTTTGAGATTCGCTACATTCGTGATGCCGCTGCGTTCGTGCGCCAGCAGCAGATAACTGTCGCCTCCGTCCGCGCCCCGCTCAGCAAGGAGGTTCGTCGTTGCAATGACACGATCCACCGCCAGGAATTCTTCCGTCGTGACTGTCAGGCAATCGGCGTGCTTGCTCTCGAACGCGTGAACTAACGCTTCGGTGTCGGAAAGAATTTGCACGTTGTAATCCATTTCCAACCTGGCGTGTTCAGAGAGCGCGGCCATCCAGGTTCGCATGGCGGCCTGCGCATCGTTCTCGTTCACCGATTTCATTAGCGACGAGGACATAGCCATTCGAAACATGCGATCATCAGCATGCACGCACACGGCC
>DATHEW010000733.1:0-3004 GCA_035318425.1 Candidatus Acidiferrum sp.
CACCGGTCGGCTGGTTCGCCTTCATCGGCGGCTGCACTGGCTACACCACCGGCATGCTCATGATTTGGTGGATGAACGCGCACGATTATCCGATTCTCGTCGGCGGCAAGCCGATGTTCAGCCCATACTACGCGTTTCCACCTTCGTATGAATTGACGATTCTCTTTTCCGCGTTCGGCGCCATCATCGGCATGTTGCTGTTGAACAAACTGCCGCGGCTCTACAACCCGCTGCAAAAAATCCCACGCTTCGCGAAGGTCACGCACGACAGTTATTTCCTGGTGGTCGAGACGACGGACCCGAAGTACTCCGAAACCGAAACTCGCAACCTGCTTGCATCCGTCGGCAGCACGCACATCGAGATCGTGGAGGATTAACATGCGCTACTTCCTTTTACTCTTCGCGCTGATCGTTCTGGCTGTGATGGGCATTTTAGGCAAACGCGGCAGTACTTCCACCCGTCCGCCTCTTGAAGTGTTTCAAGACATGGATCGTCAGCCCAAGTACCGGCCGCAACAACCGAGCCTCGTCTTCGCCAACAATCGCACTTCGCAGGAAGCGGCTCCCGGCACGGTCGCCCGCGGCGATCGGTACGAGAACAACGCCATCAACACCGGACGCCAGCCCGGCACCACCAACTTCGTCGAATTCATTCCAGTTCCTGTCACCGAACAATTGATGGTTCGGGGCAAAGAACGTTTTGATATTTATTGCCGCCCTTGCCATGACGCCCAAGGCACTGGCAACGGCATCGTGAAAAAATACGGCTACGCCACTGTGCGCAGCCTTCATGAAGCCATCGTCACCCGTCAGCCCGACGGCGAACTCTTCAACACCATCACGCACGGCAACAAAACGATGATGGCGTATGGTTCGCAGATCGCGATTGATGATCGCTGGGCAATCGTCGCTTACGTCCGCGCGCTGCAACGCAGCCGCCTGGCTTCCACCAACGAAGTTCCGGCGCAATTCCAAGCCGGTTTGAAATAGTATGGCGTCGCAATCCACACCCACTTCTTCCGCGCCAACGCTCGACCTCTCGCGCTGGCGCAAAGCGCCGGTGATCGCCATTGGCGTCGGCGCGCTCTTCATGGTCATCGGCCTGCTTGTCGCGGGTCGCCAGGGCAGCGAAGTGCTGCAACGTCAGTTCGGTTTCTCCTGGCTCACCGCGTTCATGTTCTTCCTAAGCATCGCGATGGGTGGACTGTTCCTGACGCTGGCGCATCACTTGTTTGACGCGAGTTGGTCTGTGCCAATCCGCCGCACGACCGAACATCTGGCGTGTCTCGCGCTGCCGCTGTTCTTCCTTTTCGTCCCCGTTGCATGGCTGGCGCCGAAGATATGGACCTGGATGAATATGGTGACACCCGACCACGCGTTGCACGCCAAGTCGGCGATGCTCAATAAGCCGTTCTGGTACGTGCGCTACGTGATTTATTTCGTTGTCTGGTGCGGGCTGGCATTCAGCTTGCGCAAACTTTCAGTGGCGCAGGACAAGGACGGCGCGGCCAAGTGGACTTTCAAGATGCGAGCGGTTTCAAGTGTCGGCATTTTCCTCTTTGCCTTCACGGTCACGTCGGCCGCCATCGACTGGATGATGGCGCTCCAGCATCAGTGGTTCTCCACCATGTATGGCGTGATCTACTTCGCGGGCAGCGTGTGGATGACGCTTGCGACGGTTTACGTGATCGTGCTGATGCGCAGGAATATCGGCGAGCTGCGCGGCGTCCTGTTCCCGACGCATTTCTACTACATCGGTTCGTTGCTGCTGGCGTTCACGGTGTTCTACGCGTACGTCCATTTCTCCCAGTATTTCATCATCTGGAACGCCAACATGCCGGAAGAGACTTTCTGGTACAAGTCGCGCGAGCAGGGCACCTGGTGGTGGGTCGGCATGGTGATCATCTTCGGTCATTTCTTCGTGCCGTTTCTCACACTGCTGCGAATCGACTTCAAGTTGAAGCTGGCAATCATGGCGCCGCTGGCGATCTGGGCGTGGCTGATGCATTACATGGATCTCGCGTTCAACATCCTTCCCGCGCTGCATCCCCAGAATTACGCGCCGCACTGGATGGACGTTGGCTCGTTCCTGCTGATCGGCGGCATTCTGGCAATCGTGTTCCTGCGTTCGCTGAAAACCAGCGCGCCGTATCCGCTGCGCGATCCGCGGTTGAAAGAATCATTGACCTCACACGAACTTCCGGCGGCGGAACCGGCCGAAGCGGCGCACTAAAAGGAGCGTTATGGCTGAACAATCCAAGAGCAAAACGACCGTCACAGTCATCGTGGTCCTCGCGACGCTGCTGCTCATGGCGTTCCTCGTGCGCCAGATGATCAATTACACAAAGTCTGCTCCCGTCGGCGCGGACCGATCCGCTACGCGCGCCAAGGACAACGCCACCATCCGTGAAACCGACGCGCAGGCGCTGACTCATTACGGATGGGCGGACCAACCCAGAGGCATTGCCCGTCTTCCGATCGATGAAGCGATGAAGCTGACCGTGCAAGGCTACAAGAACGCCGGCGAGTTTCGCAAAGATTTCCTCGCCCGCGTGGACAAAGCGAATGTTCCTCCGCCCAAGCCGCCGGAGAAGCCCAGCGAATACGAATAGCTGATGAACGGTTCGACTTCGACCTCATCTGCTCCGTCCCTCAGGCGTGAAGATGTCGTGCGCGACATCGAGTCGTCTGCCGCGACGCCGCTCGCGCTGATGTTCTTCGCGTCACTCGCGTGGCTTGTGGTCAGCGCCGTGTTCGCGCTGATCAGTTCGGTGAAGCTCCACTCTCCCGTGATCCTCGCGAACTGCGAATGGCTCAGCTACGGCCACACACGGCCTGCGGCGAATGACACCTTCGTTTACGGCTTCGCGTCGCAGGCTGGCATTGCCATCGCGCTCTGGATGCTTTGCCGTCTCGGCAGTGTGCGTTTGTTCGCTCCCATTGGTGCGACCATCGCGGCGATCTTCTGGAATGTCGGTGTGGCGCTTGGGACGGTGGGAATTCT
>DATHEW010000734.1:0-7314 GCA_035318425.1 Candidatus Acidiferrum sp.
CGTTTCACTCCGCACTCAGCGAAGTAAATCTCCTGCGTCAGCGGACGAACATCATCTTCATCGACATGCACGCCGAAGCCACCTCCGAGAAGATCGCGCTCGCGCGAATGCTCGATGGCAAAGTCAGCGCCGTGGTCGGCACGCACACGCACGTGCAGACGGCGGATGAACAAATTTTCCCCGGCGGGACGGCGTTCCTTTGCGATGCGGGTTTTACCGGCGCTCATGAAAGTGTCATTGGCCGCGAGATTGACCCGGTCATCAAACGTTTCATGACGAACATGCCGCAGCGCTTCGACGTGGCGAAGGAGCGCGTGTTGCTGCAAGGCGTGATGATCGACATCAACGATGCGAGTGGCAAAGCGATGGGAATCCAACGCGTGTCCGAGCCGTTGATCGAAACGGGACAAGCCTGACATGGCGGGGAAGATTAAATCGCAGTGGGACTTTGCGGGTGAACTGTTTCCGACCGCGGAGATGCGTCGGGTGTTTTCCGTGACCGAAGTGACGACGACCGTGCGACGCTTGATCGAGGAGCGCGTTGGCATCGTGTGGGTCACCGGTGAGATCACAAACTTGCGCGCACAAAGTTCGGGTCATCTTTACTTCTCGGTCAAAGACGCGAGCGCGCAACTCACGTGCGTTTGTTTTCGCGACGACGCAAGAAGCACGCGGCATCTGTTGCGCGACGGCCAGAAAGTCGTGCTGCACGGCGAGATGACGGTGTACGAAGCGCGCGGCCAGTATCAATTGATTGTGCGTGAAGTGGAGTTGGAAGGCGTGGGCGCGCTCCAGGCGGCTTTCGAACGACTCAAGCAGAAGCTCAATGCGGAAGGCTTGTTCGCGAGCGAGCGCAAGCGCGAGATTCCCGAATACGTCCAGCGCATCGGTCTCGTCACCTCACCGGCCGGCGCGGCGATTCGCGATGTGTTGCACGTGATCGAGCGACGTCAGCCGAGTTTGGAAATTGTGTTTGCCTCGAGTCGCGTGCAAGGGCAGGGCGCTCACGATGAGATTGCGTGCGCCATTCGCTGGCTCAACGAGTGGAGCGCGAGCGGCAATCGACTCGATGCAATCCTCATCACGCGTGGCGGTGGGAGTCTCGAAGACCTGTGGGCGTTCAACGAGGAAGCGGTCGCGCGCGCGATCTTCCACTCTCAAGTGCCAGTGATTTCCGCCGTGGGTCACGAGATTGATTTCACGATCAGCGATTTCGTCGCCGACCTTCGCGCGGCCACGCCCAGCGCCGCCGCCGAGTTGCTCACGGAAGGCATGTGGCAGCGGCAACAATGGCTCGCCGCAGCATCACGGCACTTGATTGAACTCGCGAAGGCACGTGTGGATATTGAACGAGAAACCGTCTCTCGTCTCGCGGCAAGGCTCGCTCGCGCGCACCCGAAGCGAAAGTTGAACGAGCGATTACAACAATTGGATGAACTTCAAACGTCGTTGAGCCGTTGCACGAAGCGAGGTTGGAATCGTCATCGCGAGAAGCTGGTGAGTTTGCAGCAACGCCTCTCGCGGTTGCGTCCGTCACGGGAGATTCCGCTGCGCCGCGAATTGCTCGCGGACATCACGCAACGTCTGCACGAAAACGCCGAGCACGAACTATTCGTCCGCAAGCAGCGGTTGCTGGTCGCGCGGGAGCGGCTGCGTTTGTTGTCGCCACGGAATGTGCTGGAGCGCGGCTTCTCAGTGACGCGTGATGCCGCGACGGGAAAACTTTTGCGTGACTCAAACTCTACAGAGCCAGGACAGAAGCTCATTACACAACTCCAGAACGGTGAGGTGCAGAGCGTCGTGACACGATGAAGACAGACGAATCAATGCTCGTCGCCGGGCACCGAAGGACCGTTGGGAACAAGTGAAATAATCTCGTCCACTTTCTGCCAGTTCACACGTGCCGCTCGCTCTGCATGCCCGGAGGCACTGCGGCTGCGCTAATCTGTGCTGTCAGCGCGGCAGCCACGACTTGATCGACGCTGACGTGCTGGCGTATGGCCAAGTGCTGGCGTGCTTCGCAAGCGAGTCAGGTATTTCAACGCGCAGAGTCATATCACGTGTGTAATTTGGCCAGAATCGCGCAGCTTCAAGAATTCGATTCCGAGTGCCGTTTCCGGCTTAAGGCGCAGGAGGTTGTAAGTAATGACGCACTGGGCTCCAGATTCCCAAGCGAGTTGGGTCAACGGTTCATCGTCAGGATCGCGAAGTAGCGGCCCCCAGCCCGGCGCGAGCGGCCACACTTCGGCGCGAGCACAGATTGCGTTCAGCAACTGATCTAAGTCATCGAGGCTGAGTCGCAATTCGATGGCGTTGCGCTTGAGAACCTCTTCGTAGTCCAACAATAGATGATTGCTGATCACGGCGGTCCAGTCGCCCTCTCGCAGGCGATTGAACAATTCAAAGGATGCGCCAACGCTGGATCGGAACGCGGTTTAAAGAACGTTCGTATCCATGACGGCGCGGGGAGTCATCGAGGGCTACTCCCACTCAATTGTTCCCGGCGGCTTGCTTGTGATGTCGAACACGCACCGGTTCACGCCTTTGACTTCGTTGATGATGCGAGATGAAAGACGTTCGAGCAGATCGTAGGGAAGCTTCACCCAGTCTGCGGTCATTCCGTCCTGCGACTCAACGGCGCGAATCGCAATCGTGTATTCGTAAGTGCGCTCGTCGCCCATCACGCCGACGCTGCGGATGGGGAGCAGCACGGCGAAGCTCTGCCAAATCTTGTAATACCAGCCAGTGGCTTTCATCTCCTCGACAACAATGGTGTCGGCGTTGCGGAGAATTTCGCAACGTGATGGCGTGACTTCGCCGAGGATGCGCACGGCGAGTCCCGGGCCGGGGAAGGGCTGGCGAAAAACAATTTCCTTCGGTAGGCCGAGTTCGAGTCCGAGTTGGCGCACCTCGTCTTTGAAGAGACATTTCAGTGGCTCGACGAGTTGGAACTTCATCTTCTTCGGCAAGCCGCCCACGTTGTGATGGCTCTTGATCATCGCGGCGGGATTGCCGGCGATCGGCACCGATTCGATGACGTCAGGGTAAAGCGTGCCTTGCGCGAGGAACTTGGCCTTGCCGGCGCGCTTCGTTGCGGCTTGGAAAACATCGATGAATGTCCCGCCGATGATCTTGCGTTTCCTTTCGGGATCGGTGACGCCCTTCAGCTTGCCGAGGAACAGCTTCGAAGCGTTCTCGGTTTGCAGCTTCATCTTGAAGTTGCGCCCGAACAAATCCTGGACGGCTTGCTCTTCACGTCCGCGCAGCAAACCATTGTTCACGAAGATGCAGGTGAGTTGATCGCCAATGGCTTTGTGAATCAACGCGGCAGCCACGCTGGAATCCACACCGCCGCTCAACCCGAGAATCACGCGCTCTTTGCCAACCTGCGCGCGGATTTCCTCCACTGCCTGGTCCACGTAGCCACGCATCGTCCAGTTCTTGCCGCAGCCGCAAATGTTATGGACGAAGTTCGCGATCAGTTCCTTGCCGCGGGGCGTGTGGACGACTTCCGGGTGGAATTGAAGACCAAAGAATTTTTTCCGACGATGCTCCACCGCGGCGTAGTCCGAGTTTTCCGTGATCGCAATGGGCGCGAAACCGACGGGCAATTTCGTCAGCTTGTCGCCGTGTGAGTTCCAAACTTGAAAGCTCGCGGGCAAGCCTCTGAACAGAGCGGACGAGTTGTCCTTCACCGTAAGCAAGCCTTTGCCGTACTCGCGTTTCTCGCCGCGTTCGACTTTGCCCCCAAGATAATCAGCGAGCAGTTGCAGGCCATAACAGATGCCCAGTACCGGGACGCCGAGTTCGAAAATTCCCTTGTCGGGCATCGGCGCGTCCTTCACGTAAACGCTCGAGGGACCGCCGGACAGGATGATGCCGGCGGGCTTGCGCGCGGCGATTTCCTTCGCCGGCGTGTCGTAGCGGAGAATGATCGAGTACACGCTGCGCTCGCGGATGCGACGCGCGATCACCTGCGTGTACTGGGAACCGAAATCGAGGATGACAATCTGTTCGCTCATGGCGATGAAGGGGAGAGTGTTTGCCGTCGCAGAAAAAATTTAGCGAGGAAAAATTGTTAAAGGATAACGGCCAGCATTTCGCTGACCCGGGGTGAAAGAGCAAAGCCAGCAGGATGCTGCCAGCACGCGGTTACTGCGGAACCGCTTTCACAATCCCGGTATTCGGATCGTAGTCCCACTTCATGCCGGCAGGTGGGGTTGGAACATTGATGCCCTTGGACTTCAACTCTTCCAACGTCTTTGGGAAACGGCCTTCCTCGGCGACGAACGTTTTCAATGCTTGATCGATGCCGACGTTTCCCGCGGTCTTCTGCGCGGATTTTTGGGCTTTGTTTAGAGCACCGAGGTAATCGGCCGGCGCAGAAAGTGGATTGCCCGAGTTGCCCGAACCGTCAGCTGCCTTGGGCGTTGGTTTCTTTTCGCAGCCGAAGAAACACAAACAGGCCACCGCAGCTAGAACCGTTGAGGGCGTTCGCATGCGGAGGCCTGTTTGGTTATTGAATGGACAAACTCCAGCAAGGCCGGAGCGTCCAGGCGATTACTTGGCCGGGGCGGCGTTCGTAGTAGCCGGTGCGGTTTCAGGGGTGGTGGACTTCTCACAACCAACCAGGAACGACGCGAACACGGCGACCAATGCGAGACAGAACAGTTTTTTCATAAGTGCTTAATGAGTTCGCCCTCCTTTTGTTGTTTTGGCCCTCCCTGCACCCGCAGGGCACCTCGCAACGTTATTGGTTGGGCGTGAGGTTCTCCGATTCCGACCACTGCCCAACCAATCACCCTCGGCGGGTAAGAGAACTCTCTCAACGGGGCGCAATCTACTCACCGACTTCTGATTGCCAAGCCTTAAAATTGCACAGCGCAATCCCGGCGAACGGCAAATTTGGCGGCGTTTGACCTGTCACCTCCGTTTTTGTCACTGTGAGGCATGGCGAATTCCTTCGGTCATCTCTTTCGCATCAGCACCTGGGGCGAGTCTCACGGCGGCGGTGTCGGCGTTGTGCTGGATGGCTGTCCGCCGCGCGTGGAGCTGACGGAAGCGGACATTCAGCCTGACCTCGACCGTCGGCGTCCCGGCCAGTCGAGCATCGTCACGCCACGCAAGGAAACGGACACGGTGCAAATCCTCTCCGGCACTTTCGAGGGAAAGACCATCGGCACCCCGATCAGCATGTGGGTCAGGAACGAGGACATGCGGCCGGAAGCTTATAGCGAGATGGCCACGAAATTTCGTCCGTCGCACGCGGACTACACCTACTTGGCGAAATACGGCATTCGCAACTGGCAGGGCGGTGGACGCAGCAGCGCTCGGGAGACGATTGGTCGTGTTGCCGCTGGCGCCGTGGCCAAGAAAATTTTGCGCGAACGATTCGGAGTGGAAGTGCTCGCTTACGTCACCCAGGTCCAGCGCATCACCGCTGAGGTAGACCGTGAGGCGGTGACGCTACAGGATGTCGAAGCGAACATCGTCCGCTGTCCTGATGCAGTTGCAGCCAAAAAGATGATTCGCCTCATCGAAAAAATGCGTCGTGAGGGCGATAGCGTAGGCGGGATTGTCGAAGGCATTGCGCGTGGCGTTCCCGCGGGTTGGGGCGAACCGGTGTTCGACAAGCTCGAAGCCGACCTCGCAAAGGCGATGATGAGTTTGCCGGCGTCGAAAGGATTTGAGATTGGCTCTGGGTTCGACGGCATTGCGATGACAGGCCGCGAACACAACGATCCAATTCGCATGCGTGGTGGGAAAGTTCGGACGATCTCCAACCGGTCCGGGGGAATCCAAGGCGGCATTTCAAACGGCGAAACGATTTATTTCCGCGTGGCGTTCAAACCGGTGGCCACGGTTATGCACGAGCAGGACACGGTGAATACCGAGTTCAAAAACACAACCCTGAAAGGACGCGGACGCCACGATCCATGTGTGTTGCCGCGCGCCGTTCCGATGATCGAAGCCATGACCGCGCTCGTCCTGGTTGACCATGCGCTTCGCCACGCGGCCCAGTGCGGCAAATAGACTTCTTCCTTTTTCCGCGACCCGATGATCTCTAATCTCTGTCGCCAATGTGCCCCTCGTTTGGCGTCCCCTGGCCACGACTTGAGCGCGCAGCGGTCCGGTTGCGGCAACTCAGAAGCCCACCGGCCCCGTTGTCGCGCGTTCAGCCGATGCTTTTCCTTTGCGGGTTGAAGTATCTGCTCACGTACCGCGCGGTGAATGGCCGCCGGTTAACCCATTATATCGATGATGGACTCCGCGAGTCTGTTGAGAAATCGCTGCCCATCATGGTCGCGCTTTCAAAACAGCTCCAGTTGGACGCGCCGGTCGGCCGCATCTCACGTGCTCCCGTGAACGTCGAATTTGAGCGCATCAGTTACGCGTTTCTGTTTTTCAACAATGCCTTGCCCATCGAGGTGAGACGTTGGGCCGCGGAACCGCACCATGAGGCCGCGCTGATTCGCCTGACCTTCGGCATGGGTGTCATGGCGCGATTCGCTCCCGAGTCACACACCCTGGTGAAGCGAATGATGGAAAAATCACTTCGCCTTTCTCCGGAGGAAGCCGACGTTCTCGAAAGTTTCCGTTGGGACGCGAGTTGGTCCCTCGCTCTCCACGCTTAGTTCAACCACCGCGTACATTGCAACACGGAATGCGCGCCGTCGTTGCAACCCGCAGATGTCAACAGCGACATCCCAGCGCAATGGTGAGGAATCATGCTTCGTGTTGGGACGCCCGCGAGTGGCACATCGCGTGCGAACATGAAACCATGAAAAGGTTATCAATTACTATTTCTGTGGTGTTGTCAGCGTTGGTGTTGGGCGTTGTGCCCGCTTACGCTGACCACGATAAAGACTGCAAAGACGGGAAGCATGGCACGGTGACGGCCCGGACGGACACGTCCATTACCGTGGACGGGAAAACCTACAACACGGCCGCCGCTTCCATCACCGGCGAAAAGGATAGCGCTGCGGTCTCCACCGTGAAGGTTGGCGACAAGGTTTGCGTTCTCACATCTTCCGCGAACAGCATGGACGCTTCGAAGATCATGGTATTGAACCAGGGCAAGGGCTCGTCTCCCTCATCGGCTTCGACCGGCGAAGGCGGCGAAAAGGGCTACGCCACCATGTCGGATCTCGACCGCAAGGCACACGAGAAGATGTGCAAAGGCAAACACGGCACAATCACGGACAAGACGGCGAACAGCCTGACCATCGACGGCAAACAATACGCCTTCAAGATCAACACGCCGGTGAACAAACAGGAGGAGGCGTTGCTTTCCAAGACGACCAAGGTGGGCAA
>DATHEW010000735.1:0-2360 GCA_035318425.1 Candidatus Acidiferrum sp.
CGATTGATGACCGGCGTGAAATGCCCGCCTCCGATGCCGCCCTGATTCGAGATCGTGAACGTGCCGCCGCGCATTTCGTCCATGCCCAGCTTGCGATCGCGAGCCTTGGTGGCGAGTTCCTGCACGTCCTTCGAGAGCTGAATGAGATCCTTCTTGTCCACGTCGCGAATGACCGGAACGAGCAAGCCCGCCTCGGTATCTACGGCGAGGCCGAGGTGGAAATACTCTTTGAAAACAATTTCCCCGGCGGCCTCATCGAGGCTCGCGTTGAAGCTCGGATGCTTCTTCAACACGTTCGCCACCACTTTCAGGATGAACGTCGTCAGCGTGAGCCGCGCGCCCTTGGCTTCGTAAGCAGCGACGTACTTCTTGCGCAAGTCGTTCAACGCTGTCACGTCCGCTTCATCGAACTGCGTGACTTCAGGAATGCTCGCGCGGCTCTCGACCATGCGCTGCGCGATGACTTTGCGAAGCTGCGTCATGGGACGCTTGTAGATCGAGCCGAAGGAACTGAAGTCGATCCGCTCTGGCGGTGCGGTCGCGCCACCTTTGGGCGCAGCCTTCTGCGCAGCGAGCCGTTCCAGCCGCGCGATGTAACCGCGCACATCATCCCACGTAATCCTTCCGCCACTTCCCGTGCCGGAAACGCGGCGCAAATCCAACGCGATCTCGCGCGCCACGCGGCGAACGCTCGGCGGAGCGACCGGATTTTCGTTCACGATCTCGCCGGCGGCTTCTTCAGTTTCCTCCTCTGCGTCGGCTTCGGCGTCAGCCTCGGGCGCGGGAGCAGCCGCGGCTTTCTTCGGCGCAGCCTTGGCAGCCGCTTTTTTGGCGGGTGCAGCATTACTGTCGGCAGGAGCAGCGGCACCGGCCTCTGCATCCATCGTGAGAATCAATGCGCCGACGGAAATCTTGTCGCCTTCCTTCACCCGGATGGTTGTGACCGTGCCAGCGGCAGGCGCGGGAATCGGCGCGACGGCTTTACCCGTCTCGATCTCGATAATGTTCTGACCTTTTTTGATCTGTGCGCCGGGCTTCACCATGATGCCGACCACAGTTCCGCTGTCGGCACCCTCGCCCAGATTCGGAAGCTTCACGTCCATAAATTCGAAAGGCGCGAATCGTGCGGACGAAGCGCGCGCTTAGCTAGAAAAATTTCGGAGAACTCAGTGCCTGCTCTTGCCGGCGCTATCAGCAACGCGCGGCTTCACGGATTCGCCCTGCTCTCCGCTCTGGCCTTGGATCACACCGAGCTCATTTGGCTGGCCGCCACCGATGGAGCGCTGACGATTCTTCTCCTCGTTCGCGTTGTCACGCGCGCCCTGGACACGACGGCGTTGCTTCTCTTTTGGGCTGTCGCTGGTAGTGCCGTGTCCGTGTCGCATAATCATCTCCGGCAAAGCTTCGGTGAAAAATGCCGCCAGCGCAAATACGGCGACGAATGTCTTCAGTTCAACTCCGGGAAGGCAAATCACGCCGCTGTTGTTGAGCGCAACTTCGACGCCTTCACTCATCGTTTCTGCGCCGTCGTACACTTCGCGCTGATCACTCGCATCGTCATGTAGGTTTCCTCGTCTCCGATTTTTTCCGCCAGCAATCCCACCACGCCGCCTCCGATCAGCAGTGGCGGTCGCGGACTGGTCGTGACCAACGTGAGGTTCAACGCCGGCTCGCCATTCAAGCGAACCAGCCACGGAAAATAATAAACCGGCGTGGACGGCTCCAAATTCCAGCTCGCCGGCTCGGCCGGTGACGGAACACCATTGAAGCCAATGTTCATTTCCACTCCGCGATGCCGAATAATCGACCACAACGATGGCAGCTCGATCAGTTTCTTCAGCAGGTCTTCCAATCCCTCCGTGTGCTGGACGATGTTGAAGTAAGAAATGAGCGCCGGAAACACCGCGCTCAACGTTCGCTGTTCCTCCACCGTTGGATTCATCGCGCGAAGAGCTTTGGAAGTCATCGCTCTGTTGAAATTCGTCATCCCGCTCCAGCGATGCAGCAGCGCGGCGGCCTGATCCATTCCAAGCGCCAGAAAATCTTCATTCACCGGAAACTGCGCAGTCGTTTCCTTCGACTTCGGCGGGCTGCCTGGGCCGGCGGCTACGAAAGGACCGAACATGCGCAGCTTCACCGGATAGGGCTTCGATTTGAACTTGATCGGCGGGCCGAAGGCTGAGCTGACCACGAACGTCGCCGGTTTGTTGGTCGCCCTTGTCGGGTCAGGCGTCGCTGCTTCGAGAAACAAAAGCCACTGCGTCTGCTTCTTCTTTTGAACGAAGGTCACCAGCACGGTCGCCGAATCACCCGGGCGCAAACCGTTGGTGCCGGAACACACATCCATTCCCTCAACGGGA
>DATHEW010000736.1:0-2414 GCA_035318425.1 Candidatus Acidiferrum sp.
GACGAGATTGGCCATGCAAAGCGCCCCTTCGATGACGAGAAAGACACCGCACAGCAACGCGGTGGGAACCGGTTTCCAACCCCAAAGCCGTATCGCCGCGAAGTAAAAGAGGATCGTGGTGACAAACATGGTGAACGTCACCGCCACGCCGTAGGCCGCAGTGAGGTTGCTCGACGACTTGAAGCCGAGCACGAGGCCGATGCACGCAAACATCAAAGTCCAGTTCAGCAGCGGCATGTAGATTTGTCCGCGCGTCTCGGACGAGGTGTGATCGATTTTCATGCGCGGCGAGTAACCGAGCTGGATCGCCTGCATCGTGAGCGAGAAGGCACCGGAGATGAGCGCCTGCGAGGCGATGATCGCCGCGCTCGTAGCGACAATGACCATCGGGATCAACGCCCAAGTCGGACAGAGATTGTAGAAGGGATTTCCCTTGGCGGTGGGATCGCTCAGCAGCAACGCGCCCTGGCCAAAATAATTCAGTACCAGGGAAGGCAGCACCAATCCATACCACGCGAGGCGAATGGGGCGCCGGCCGAAGTGCCCCATGTCGGCGTAGAGCGCTTCACCTCCAGTGATCGCCAGCACGACGGCGCCCAGCACGAAAAATCCCAGATGCCCCGCGTGCATCATGAAGTTCACCGCATACCACGGGTTCACGGCCGCAAGTACCGTCCAGTCGCGAGAGATTCCGCGGACACCGAGCACGGCGATGGAGATGAACCATACGAGGGTGACTGGACCGAAGACCGCGCCCACTCGTTTGGTGCCGGTGCGTTGCACAGCAAACAATCCGATCAGAATGACAATCGTGATGGGGATCACGAACGGCTCACATTGCGGCGTGGCCACTTTCAATCCTTCCACGGCGCTGAGGATGGAAACGGCGGGCGTGATAATGCCATCTCCGTAGAGCAGCGCGGCACCGAACACGCCCAGAAGGATCACTACCTTGCGCAGGCCCCGCGTGCGTTCCCCGCGTTTCTCGGGTAGTGCGAGCGCCAACAGCGACAGCACACCGCCTTCCCCGTGATTGTCCGCCCGCAAAACGAACGCGATGTATTTGATCGAGATGATCAGTGTGAGTGCCCAGAAGATGAGCGAGAGAACACCGAGAACATTAACGCGGTTGACGGGAATGCCGTGAACGCCGGAGAAACATTCTCGCACGGCGTAGAGCGGGCTCGTGCCGATGTCCCCGTACACCACGCCGAGCGCGCCAAAGGCGAGCAGCGCGAGCGCCTTGCCGCGCGGCGCTTTGCTGTGATGGCCTGGAACCGAAGGCGAACCGTCCGCTGGCTTGCCTTCGCCACGGGCCGGTTCACCGCTTGATTCGTTCATAGATCATCGATGACACGTGCTCTCGCCCTCAAGTGTCGAGGGCGGAAGAGTGTTGAAGGTCGAAACGATGCGAGTCGAGAACCGGCTGGCTCTCGACTCTGGACGTTCGACTCTCGACCACGTTCACGCGTTCTTCCAAATGCCGGCGAGGTTAGCTGACGGGCTGGGTCTTGAAAGTGACCTGGCTGGCGGTTCGCGCCAGCCTGCGCCCCTTCCCGGTTCCGACCGGGACCTGGTTCCCCCGCACGCGACTTGAAATCAAGCCGCGTTTAGGCCGCGGGGCAACTTGTGGCAGAATGGCGAGGGGGTGTCAAACGAGCGGCGGATCACCGATCTCATAGCCGAGCGCCTCCAACTGGCGCTGCAACTTTTCAAACGCGGAACTCCAAAAAATCATTGATGCCCAGAACACGACAAATTCAGGCAAAGCTGCCTGATTGTGCTCAATGCGAAGGCCGACTGAGAACAATCCACGGTGTCTGCTCAAGCGCCGGATGCTGCTCCGCGGGAAATGATAGTTGCGACCGACGCAGGAAAGATGCAGGGCGCTGGAATCGAAGGAGAGCGTGGCAAACGGAAAGGTCGCGTTGAAATTGCCGATTCTCGCACCGCCTGTCAGTGCGAATACACTCATGCGCTGACTGTTCTCGAATTACTTCTTCACCTGCGTCTGCATCCACAGGATCCAATCGCCTTCGCTTGGCGTCGGGAATTGCGCGGTGCTGTCGGTGACGACGGCGACCGCCGCCGTGGATTCGCCGGTGCGCGGGTTGAACCATTTCACGTTGGGCGAGGGCGGCAACGCCTCCAGCTTGATCTCCACGGTGCGATCTTCGGGCACATAAACTACGGTGAGGTCTTTCTTTTCGGTGCGGGCGCACGCGATGTATTTGCGGGCGCTCTGCGCGCCAGGATTGTTCACCACCATCTCGGGCACGGGACGCAGCCGTTGAAAGGCGATCGAGGTAAAGAAGTTCACCATGTTGGTCATCTGGTCGCCGCCGGGCATGAGCAACGCCCCGCGCCACGCGAACGGTGTGCCGGTGCCTGGATGATCGGTCGGAGGTTTTGTG
>DATHEW010000737.1:0-3386 GCA_035318425.1 Candidatus Acidiferrum sp.
ACCTCGTAGTAGTCGCGTTTCGACATCGGGGGAATAGCAGCTTAGGCGGTAGGCTTTTTGGCAACCACGACACTGGCAGGACGAAGCAACCGCTCACGCAACCGGTAGCCCTTTCGCACCTGCTGCACCACAGTGCCTTCCGGAACCTCGGCGGTTTCCTTTTGAGAAATTGCTTCGTGGAAATTGGGATCAAACGCTTGCCCGGCAGCTTCGATCTCCTGCAACCCTGCGTCGCTCATCGCGCCTTTCAATTGCTGGGCGATCATCTGGACACCCGCTCTCACCGCCTCGATCGTCGAGTTCGGCGCCGTAGCAGCCGACAGCGCCATTTCGAAATTATCCATCACCGGCAACAACTTCTCGATCAGCGATTCGTTGGCGAACTTGATCGCCTCCTGCCGCTCCCGCACCGCGCGCTTCTTGAAGTTCTCGAAATCCGCCGTCGTCCGGAGCAACTGCTCGTAAACCTGCGTGGACTTCGCGGCCTTCTCCTTCAATTCAGCGAACTGCTCTGGCGACAAAGTTTCGCTCGTGGCCGTGAACGGCTCATCGGCAGGCGGGGTGCCGGCAGGTTGTTGCGACTCGATAACTTCTTTTTCGTCCATGATGGCGTAGCTCACTTTTTAACGCGGCGGGAACCTAAACAAACTCCGTAGCGAGGGCAACTGCTCATGCGGCGTGTGTCATGACTCTATGAAGATGTTCCTTGATTAACTTGATAAAAGGGGGCCCCTTGGGACGGCGGCAGTCGCATACCTTGTCGCTGCCAATGCAGTAGCCATTGGACGAACGCGGTGGAATTGGGCGCAGTAATCCATCAGACGTGTTCCTGCGTCAGCACCATGCGCGCTTTCTCGATCTGGCTCTGTTCGCCGAGCAACAACACCTGATCACCTTCCTGTAGTCTCTCCTCCGGACCAGGATTCACGGTCGTGGTTCCGGCCCGGTCGATGCCCACGATGCTCGCGCCGGTCTCACTGCGTAGCCGCAAATCGCGGATCGGCCGTCCGTTCGCGATTGAGCCTGGTGGGATGGTGACGGTTTCCAACTCGGCCTTCTCCAGCAACCCGGTGAGCGCGGCGCTCGGTTTCGGCGGCGGCTCCTGCTGCAAGGTTTCGCGCAAGCTCACTTGCGCTTTCGAGTACACGCGAACGAAGGATCGCCACAGCAGCGCGGTGATCCCCGCCACAATCACGAGAAGCACCACGAGCGCTTTGCCGGATGGGAGAAGCGTTGCGCTGAGCAGCAGCAGCACGATCGCGAGCGCGAGTGTTCCGGCGATGAGGACGCTGCGAGAGACGATGCTCTGCACTGTGTTGCGCGTTGTGCCGTGGCTCAGCTTCTGCACGGACATTTCTCCTACGACCATGGCGATGGCATCCACTTTCCGGTAGCTCGCGATCAAAAGAGGCATCGAAACCAATAGCGCGGCCGCCCAGAGCGCTGCGTCAAACCATCGCTGCGGAATCGCGAGTTGCGTGAGCCATGAAGGATTTACCGCGCGAAGGAAAATTGCGCCCACGAAGACACCGGCCGTCAGCGTCACGTTGAGGACGATCTGCCATGACCATCGCCGGATGAATCGTCCTGCGCTGGGGCTTGTGCTCTGCGTGCCGAGTTCGCTGACACGCCGGGTGTAAATATCCATGGACGTCGCCAGACCGCGCGGCGCCACTCGATCGAACCAATTCACGACCGCATCCGAGCTTTTGATTAAATACGGGGTGCAGAACGTGGTCAGCGCCGAAACTGTCACCGCGATGGGATAAAGAAAATCGCTCGTCACCTTCAGCGTGAGTCCGAGCGACGCTATGATGAACGAGAACTCGCCGATCTGCGCCAGCCCCATTCCGACTCGCAACGATGTGCGCCGATCGTTGCCCGCGATGAATGCACCGAATGAACACGTGAGCACTTTGCCTACGACGACCGCCACGGTGATGACCACGATGGGCAGCCAATATTTCACCAGCATCACTGGTTGAATCATCAGCCCGATCGCGACGAAAAACACCGCGCTGAACATATCGCGCACGGGTTCCATCAAGTGTTCGATCTTTGCGATCTCGCGCGACTCCGCAACGACCGCACCGATCACGAACGCTCCTAGCGCCACGCTGTAGCCGAGTTTCACCGCCAACAACGAGACGCCGAAACAAAGGCCAAGCACGGTCACGAGCAACATCTCGTTGCTTTTGAAACGGCCCACGTAACCGAGCAGCCGCGGCACCGTGAGCAACCCGATCACAAGTGCCACGACGAGAAAAATGGCCAGCCGCGAAACGGTTCCCAACACGGCGCTCGTCTCCAGTGATCCGCTCATGGCGATGCCCGAGAGCAGCGCGATCATGACGATCGCCAGCATGTCCTCGACGATCAGGATTCCGAAGATTAGTTGCGCGAAGGGCTCCTTGCCTTTGCGCAATTCGGCGAGTGCTTTCACGATGATCGTCGTCGAAGAAATCGAGAGCATCGCGCCAAGGAAGATGCTGTCCATGCGGCCCCAGCCGAAGAACTGCCCGACCTCGTAGCCGACCCACACCATCAGCAGGATTTCCAGCGCCGCCGCGACCAGCGCCGTCACGCCCACCTTTTTCAATTTGCGCAGGCTGAACTCCAGTCCGAGCGAAAACATCAGGAACACCACGCCCAACTCCGCCAGCGTGTTGATCGTTTCCTGGTCGTGAATGAGCGGGAAGGGCGGGGTGTGCGGCCCGATGATGACGCCTGCGATGATGTAGCCGAGCACGACCGGCTGTTTGAAATGGTGAAAGATGATCGTGACCAGTGCGGCCACAATCATCACCACCGCGAGGTCCTGTAAGAACGCGACTCCGTGCATTCGCGCCGTGAGCTTGGAAGGGGCGCTTGCGACGCGTCAACTTTCGCTTTCGAAATCTGCGCAGCAATTTTTCGCTCCCGCTCCCGCCTTACACAAAATCTTGCCAATGCGTCTCCACTCCCGTACGCAAAACCGTGGTGAGGACTTTCTGCAGAATGATCTTGGCATTCGCTTTGTTCGCGACCGGGTGCGGAGAGGTGCAGCGAATGAAAGTTCCCGACGTCACGAAGTCCGCCACTCTTGAACTGGTTGCCACGCCCGATTTGAAGAACGTTCGTGAACTGCGGATTCAACTGGGTGGGAATGTCTCCGGTCACGGCATGATCTGGGGCGACAATATCAAGACCCAGCGTTTCAGCGGTGGATTCAATATCCGCATCACCAAGCCGTGGACGCAGACGAACTGCGTGCTGCATTACCAACCTGACGGCGTCACCTCCGGCGGTATTGGTGTTCGTTATCGTTTTGTCGGAGATCAAAAGTGATTCTCAGTTACCCGCGATCGAAGGACGGCAACGCGCGATCGACTCCCACCTTTTCAGCG
>DATHEW010000738.1:0-3154 GCA_035318425.1 Candidatus Acidiferrum sp.
CCCTGCTCCGCCAGTTCACCCAATTTCTTCCGCCGCGCTTCCTCGATCAGCGGATGCTTCGCGCCGCCGTCCATGAGAATGACGATCGATTTCGCGCCGTCGAAAATCGCTTCGTTCGTCGGCCATGTGCGCGCGAGCACCGGCCACACACCGGGCGTTTGCTTCAGCCAATCCATCATCAAAGCGCAGTCGGCAAAGTATTCGTGCTGGCCTGGCTTGCCGCTTGGTTCGCCGGCGAGAAGAACGATCTTGGTGAGCCTGGACTCCTTCGTGTCGAGTTCGAGCGCGATGCCGGGCGACGAAGAATTTTCCGCCGCGCGACTGACGAAAACCGCGAACAAGACGGGGAGCAGCATGAGCAGCGACGACCCTGCTTTGATTCTCTGGGCTGAGTGCATGGAGCGAGACTGAACGGATGCGCTGGCGCTGGCAATCCTTGGCGATGCGTAAAACTTCCTCGCGAACACGCACGCGGCTGAAAGAGTGATTCTCTTTTTGACGGCAGCCGATAGCTTGGCCGCCGATTCACCTATGGATGATCAACGATCTCGCCGAAGCCGTTTGTCAGTTCTGAACGTTTGCGCATGGACTGCTTTGCTCGCGATTCAGGCTTCCGCGCAGGAAATCTCGTGGACCATTCCCGAGGACGGCGGCACGCCCCGAGACTCGAATCGCATCGAACGCATCGGGCCGCGGGAGTTTCGTGTTCGGGCTTCGTTCGAGGAAGGCGGACCGAGTTCGTTGCGCCATGCGATCTCGCGCGTGGACCTGACTTGTCGGAACAGCGCATCGCAGCCGGAGGACGTGACGCTTCATCTCGATTTATCCGGCGACGGGAAGCGCACGGATTACGACACCAGGCCCGAGTCAGGAATGAAGCTGCGGGATTTCATTTTCATCCGGCCGCCGGGCCAGAATTGGCAACAAGTGAACGGCACGACGGAGCGGTGGGTGGCCACGGTGAAATTCAACGCGCGGCCAGGAGAGACGAAGGTTGGCCTCGGCCCGTGGTACACCTACGCCGAGTACCTGCGCTTTGTGAACACGTTGCCGAAGCATCCGTATTTGGAGAAACAGTTGATCGGAAAAAGCGACGGCGGCCGTGAGCACTGGGAATTGACCATCACCGATTCGGCAGTGCCGATAAATCAGAAGCGCACAATCTTCTGGCACGCGCGCGAGCACGCTTACGAAACGTTTTCCTCCTTCGCGATGGAGGGCCTGGTGGAGTTTCTTCTTTCCGAGGCGGCGGCCGAATTTCGGCGTCGCTACGTCATTGTCCTGCACCCGATGACCAATGTGGATGGCGTGGCGCAGGGATTCGAGTATCGCGGCGGCTATGATTTTCCGAACTCACGCGGCACGGCGACGGCTCGTCTCACGTTTGCCACGATCGATCGGTTGCGGCCGGACTTCGCAGTGGCGTGGCACAACTGGGTCGCGCCACGTGATCGCAACGTGGTCTTCTACACGGATGGCGAGGACGGCAAGGCGACGCCGCGCGCATGGCTCCGTTTCACCCAGTTGTTTCCGTCGCTGCATGGGGCTGATCATCGCTGGAAGGATGAATCCACCCCGTTGCGGTACAACTGGTTTGGACGCGCGCTGCTGAATGATGGCAACCCGCACCAGTATGCGATGAAGAAACACGGCACGCGCGTCTGGGGTTGGGAAATGCCGTGGTGGAATTATTCCGTGGAAGACGCGCGCCGGATGGGTCGGGATTTTGCGCATGCTTTTCTGACAACGATTGACGAACTACGTGTGAACTCCACAACCAACGCAGCGAATACTTCTCCCTCTCCTCTCAACGGGGAGAAGGCTGAGAATCGTGAAGGGCTCCCGGCGGCAACTCATGCGTTGGACAATGCCACCCCTCACCCTCGATCCCTGTCCCCGTTGAGGGGAGAGGGAAGCCGGACAGCGGACGCCCTCAGTGCGTCGCCTGCGTCTCTCATTTCCGTTCCGCGCTGGGAGATGCACGAATTTTCCACAAAGGGAAAAACCCACGTCGCCAATCCATTCCGCGATGCGGCGCTCGTCGGCGAGTTCATTTCTCCGTCACGGAAGACCAACGTCATCGACGGCTTTTATGATGGCGACGACACGTGGCGGCTCCGGTTCGCGCCGAGTGAGGAGGGCGAGTGGAGTTATTTGTTGCGCGGTGAAGGCGTCGAAATTCTTCAACAAGGAAAACTCCGCTGTAGCGCACCGCGCGGGCACGGATTCATCCGCGTTCACCCGGATAATCCGTACGCCTTCGCGCACGCCGACGGCACCCCGTTTTTCCCGATGGGTGACACGTGCTACGGCTTGTTCGACGACAGCCCGATCACGCCCGCGTTGCGCGAGGAGTATCTGAAGACGCGACGGACGCAGCGCTTCAACTTCGTCCGCATGACGACCGGCCACAGCGAGGCACGGGCCGCGACGAACACCGCTTACTGGGCGTGGGGCGGCACGGCGCAAAAGCCTGACCTCGATCGTTTGAATCCTGAATTCTTTCATCGCTTCGATGCGTTGATGCAGCAGCTCCGCGCGAGCGGAATGAACATCGAGTTGATTTTACTGAACTTCTATCGCCGGCCTTTCACCGACACGAACGTCTGGACGCCGGGTCGCGAGCGACTCTGGCTGCGCCATCTGCTCGCCCGTTACGCCGCCTTCGACAACGTGTTTCTCTGGACGCTCGCCAACGAATACGAAACACATCCGGACGGCCGGTATCGCCTGGATTTTCCTGGCGACGTCGAGTGGGCGAAGGCCACCGCGCGTTTCATCAAAGCGAACGATCCTTACCGACATCCCGTGACGGTGCATCCTGTCGTCTCCGCGAGTCGTCGCGGTGAAAGTCCCCGCGCGCCCATCGATCCGCCGTGGCGCATCGGTGAGTTTTTCGGCGAAGACGACGCGATGGACGTGCTCTCACAACAAACCGGCAGCCACGGCGATGGCGCGGTGTGGGACGAGAAGTTGCAATGCTGGACCGGTGATTCCTCCACTCTCGTCGCCAGCCTGAGTGCGGATCGGCAATTCAAGAAGCCGGTGCTGAACACGGAGAATGGCTACGAATATTTGCGCGGTCAACCGACTGAAAAAAAGCAGGTGCATCACACGGACAAAGTTCGGCGCAGTGCGTGGCGCGTCGTTTGCG
>DATHEW010000739.1:0-2764 GCA_035318425.1 Candidatus Acidiferrum sp.
ACCTCTGCCGCGGCCTTATCGAGAACATAGACACCGACGCAACGATTCGCGCCCGCGCGTCCGAGCTTTCGCGTGGTGATCAAGTCAATGGCAATGTGGTTTTCGAAGATCTCGATGTTCGGTCGCTCAGCAATGGCAGAGAGCAGCGCTCGTTCTATCTCGCGGCCCGTGACATCTTTTGCGTGGAGGATGCGGCGCTTGGAATGTCCGCCTTCTTTCCCGAGATCGAGCTCACGATGGCCAGCGACTTCGCGTTCGGAAAATTTCATTCCGAGTTCGATCAACTCGTGGATGCGCTCTGGACCTTCTTCCACGATGGTGCGCACCACGCTTTCATTACAAAGCCCAGCGCCCGCTTCCAGCGTGTCGCGCACGTGCAACTCAAACGAATCTTCTTTGCTCGTGACGGAAGCGATTCCGCCCTGGGCGTAGTTGGTGTTCGACTCGGCTCGATCCTTTTTCGTGATGATCGCGACGCGGCCGTGCCCGGCGACTTTCAGCGCAAAGGAAAGCCCCGCAATCCCGCTGCCGAGGACGATGAAGTCGAAATGTTTCATTTTAGGCGACGCGCAGAGGAAGCCACACGCGTAACTCGAAACGCAATGCATTCCTATAGCCGCGCATTATCGATCAACCGCGTTTTCCCCACGAACACTGCCAGTGCCACGTGTGTGCCGCGTTCGACGCGTTGCGTGGGCGCAAGCGTTTCGGCATCGAAGAACTCGATGTAATCCACGTGTGCGGCGGGACGCGTCTCGATGAATTTCTGCAACTGGTGTTTCAGTTTGCCTGCGCGTTGAGGTCCCGAGCGCACGGCGGATTTCGCTTTCTGAATCGCGCCCCAAAGCGCCGTGGCTTGCTGCCGCTGATCGGCATCGAGATATTTGTTGCGTGAACTCAGCGCGAGGCCGTCCGCTTCTCGAACCGTCGGAGCCACCACGATTTTCACCGCAAAATTCAGGTCGCGCGTCATCCGTTGGATCACCGCCACCTGCTGGAAATCTTTCGCGCCGAACACGGCGAAGTCTGGCAGCACGATGTTGAAGAGCTTCGCCACAATCGTGGTCACGCCGCGAAAGTGTGTCGGACGCGATGCTCCTTCCATCCCGCGCGAGAGCAGTTCTTCGACGACGTAGGTGCTGAATTTGCCTTCCGCTTTGCCGGGATACATTTCCGCGTCAGTCGGAAAAAAGATCACGTCCACGGCCGCATCGCGGCAGAGTTGACGGTCTCGCACGACGTCGCGCGGATAATTGGACAGGTCTTCGGTCGGCGCGAATTGCGTGGGGTTGACGTAGATGCTGACGACGACCATGCCGCGTTTGCCGACGCGTTTGCGGGCTTCGCGCACCAGGCTCGCGTGGCCCTCGTGGAGGTAGCCCATGGTGGGAACAAAGGCGACGCGCGTTGCGGCCTGACGCCATTGCCGGGCGGTTCGTTGCATGGTCGAAACTGATTTGATAATGCGCATCGGGTGATGTTTGGCGGCGGAGGAAAACACTGCAAGCGTGTTCACCCGGCGCGTGCCTTTCGTCGTTGTCATCGTGACCCGGGCCAAGATTCAGGACATTCCCCGATAGACCGGAAAAACGCGTTTGATAGTGTGTCGCCCGTCGAACTCATCGACGGCGGATAGGGGACCGCCAGAGAGAAGGTTCGGACTGAGGGATGGATCAAGAGGGTGGGCTTGGTTTAGGGGTTCCGGGCTCACCCTCTTCCATTTATGCCGAGCAATCGGCGACAGCAACTCAACTTGTTTCGCCGCCAGGCGGAGCAAGTTTCTTTTTTCCAGCCCATGTTTCCTTTAACTCAGCCATATCCGCCAGGGAAGATTCCGCAGCAACCCGAATGCGATCACGATTGCGGCGAGGCTCCAGAGAAGTTTCGGGTTTTGCAAAAAGGAGGCACAGGAACGCGATTGTTCTTTGGTGCGCATCCACCAGACGACGAAAACCGCCGCGATCGGGAGCACGCAAACAAGCAGTGGATTCAAATCGAATGCGGCGCGAACATTTCCGTGCAACAATTGATGAGTGGCACGAAGCCCGCCACAGCCCGGACAGTCCCAGCCCGTAACGATGCGAAACATGCACCTTGGATAGAAGCCATGTTCGATGGGATTGAAGCGATAGAGCAGGGCGGCGCTGGTAATGAACGCGACCGCGACGAGCAACCAGATCACACGCTTCGCCGCCCAAAAGGTCGATGCAGTCGCGACGTTTTCTTTCATCGTTCCGCGCTACGATTCGAACGCAGCTTTCACTTCTGGTTTGTTCAAGAGAATGAGTGACCAGATGCCGATCGGCAGGCCCACCACGCAGCAGCACGACGCCGTGCAAGGGATCATCGCCAGCACGGAAGCCGTCTGCGCGAGTTTGTAGCTCTGGCCCTTGCGCATCTTGAGGCCGCCAAAAATCATCAACCCGCCACACGCGAGTTGAACAATTCCAAACACCAGCGCCTGCGGTTTCTGCGAGGCTTCGATGAACTTATTGATCGTGGGATTCTCAGTCTTCTGGATGGTCGAAGAGGTGAAGTAACCGAACACGTTGAAGAGCGACCAAAGAATCGTCACGGCACCGACGACCATCAGCGCAATTCCCGGTGCGTTCAATCGGCGCAGCGTCTCTGCCGAACGTGCCGCGGCGGGCATGGCGCCAAAACCGGAAGCGACGCCGAAAGAAGGAGGCGTGGAAGGAATGAGCGCGGCGAATTCCGGCACATCCGCGAGCGGTTGCCAAGCGGTCTGCCCTTCTGCCTGGAC
>DATHEW010000740.1:0-4008 GCA_035318425.1 Candidatus Acidiferrum sp.
GACCGAAGACATCTCATTGAACACGATAGGCAAGTTCGTCGCCGAACCGCTCGGCGTGTTGGTGACGGTGCTGACGTCGTCCAGGCGAAAACCGAAGGCAATGTCGGTGCTGCCGTTGTTCACTTGATGCACTTCTGCGGCGATGACGTTGTCGCCCTGCACGAATGCACTGCTCGGGATGGTGATGGTCTCGAAAGCACCTTCGTTGGCCTGATTGGTGGCGAGCGTTGTAAAAACCTGATTGGTGGGAACGCGAAGTCTATAAACCTCAGCGCCGTTCACATACATCACCACGCCGTCATCGAGCAGGTTCGCAGCAGAGAAGGTGTCGTTCGCCGGGTTGTTCGTGAGCGTGAAATGGGTGCGGAAATAATACGTGAAGATGCGTTGGTTCGCCGCGTTGCTGAGCGACAGAACCGTGTTCGTCAACGGAGCGATCGACGAATTGTCTTCCCGCGCCAGAACACCACGGCCCGAGGGCCAGGATGCGTCGATAAAGCCCGGCTCCTTCCACGCCGTGCCCAGGTCGGTGCCGGATTGGTCGTATCTCCAGAATTGATCGAGCGGAACATGCGTGCGCGTGACGATTGCTGAAGTCGCGCGCGGAATATTGATCGCGCCCGGCGTTCCGCCGACCTGAAGGCTCGCGCGCCAATTCGCAGATTCCGCCGTGCCCGCGTCCTCGTCCGCCTTTGCCAACGATGGGCCCGCACCATCGGCCGCGACGGGCCATTCATTTTCCGTCCCGTACGAAAGCTCGTCCATGACGCGGCCGTTGTTGTTGCGCAGGCGGATGGTGCCATTGGCATTGGACAATCGATTGGTGAAGGGGCCGAATACATTCCCAAGTCCAGTCGCCGCAGTGAGCACAGCGGGATTGATGGCGACTACGATGTAACTGCGGCCAGAAACCTTCGTGCCGGCCGGGAACACAAAACCGATGTCACCGGTGATGCTCCACCCAGAAACGTCGAGATCCACCGCGAGTTGGTTGTAGAGTTCCACCCATTCCATCGCCGGCTCATTGGTGGCCGGGTGATACATGACCTCGTTGAATACGAGCGTCGTGTCTGCTCTTCCAAAAAGCTGCGTTGCCAGGAACAACGCCACAGAAAGGCGACAGCACTTCTTCTGGAAAAGACTGGGTGACACGTTTGAGCAGTAGCCCACGCGCACCCCGGCCGATAGAACGCTCCGGTAAAACTTTTGGACGATTTTTGACCGGGACGATCCCGCTCAGGCGGTCGGCTTGCCGGTGTGCGCGTGACGATACGCGCTCGGCGTCTGGCCGAAATGCTTGCGGAATTGGCGGACGAAATAACTCTGGTCGGCGAAGCCCGTGATTGCCGCCACGTCCGCCATTTGTCGCGTCGTTTCCCGCAACAACTGCGCTGCGCGAGAGAGTCGAACATGCGTCACGTATGTCACAAAGGTCATTCCCGCCACGCGCTTGAAAGCTTTGATGAAACCCGCCGGGCTCATGCCCACCATGCGGGCTGCGTCTTCCAGCGCGATGCGCTCGGCGTAATGTGTTTCGATGTGTGCCAGCAACTTCCTCAATTGCTCCGCGCGCTCCTGCTGACGCAGAAAGTCAGCGCGCAACAATTCGGAATTTTGAAATCGTTGCGCGAGGCGATGCAGCAATCGCAGGAGCATGGCTTTGCATCCCGCCTGGAACAACGGCGGACGATCGAAGTAACACTGCAACAACTCCGCAAGCTCGTGATAGACGAAACCTGACTGCGGATCACCCGTGCGCAAGACGTGAGGCTGTCCTTCCATCATGGCATCGAAGGGAAGGAGAAAGGCGTGGTCGTGCGCGGGGGAGCCGAGGCTGTAAACGAATTCACGCATGAAGCTGATCACCGCGACGCGTGAGTCGAAGCCGGGAAAATCCATCACCTGGTGCAGCTTGAGATTGTCCACGATCAACAGGTCGCCGCGCTCGAGCTGAACATCCTGATCGCCCATCCGAAAGCGGACAGCGCCATCGAGCGGCACGAACAACTCGAGCCTCTCATGCCATGTTGCGCCACGCGTGAAATGTTCCGAGGTGTAATGAAACAGTTTGATGACGAAGAGGAACTCACGGTCCAACTCCAGGTCGTAGCGCCCGGTGCGATCGAGCGCATGGCTGATGTCATGCGGCTCGAAGCGGAGCTTCTCCGCGAGCATCAGCAACGGTTGCAACGGACTCGATTCGTGCTGGGTTCGACTCGCACGTCCGCCGCGCGTTGGAGCAACGTGAGTCGAAGGCTTCCGCTTCACTTGCCTTGCCCCGGCGGCGGGAAGCCTTTGGCCGCGTCATCCAACACCAACACCCAGTCGAGCGCCTCGCCGGGATTCGGTGGATTGAATTCACGTTGACCACTGTTGGCAAATTCGCCGATCGCTGTCGCTTCGCCGTTTCGCGGATTGAACCACCACGCCTTCACTTTGCTGCCGGAAATCTTGGTCATGTTCACGGCGAACTTCCTGCCCACCGGCACGTAAACCATCGCGTAGCTGCCGCTCTCGTCGCGCGTGGCCACGTAGCGATAGCGTCCCGCGCCCGGAATGGAGGTCGAAACCCGGTTACTCGCGATGATCGAATTGTCCGGCACGCGCGTGAGGAACGGACGCGACTCAATGAGCTTGCGTCCAAACTGCATTTGCGCCGCGCCGGGTTGATCGATCGCTTCGGACCACGGCATGAGCGGCGCGTTGATCGGCGACTTTCCCGGCGACCACATCTGCCACACCGAATGATGTCCGTAGGTGTGACCGAACGCACCGGTGAACAGATTCCAGTAAAGCGGACGGCGCACATCGGTTGCGATCGAATGTCCGAGGTCCTTCGCCTTAAACGAAATCGGATGATCCTCGTAGATCGGTTCGCCATCGATCACGGGCTTCACCGGCGTGCGGTCGTAGTCCACGCGCGTCTGGTCGAAATGGCCGGTGAACTCAGGACTGTGTCCATTCTGTCGCATGTTGAAGTCGAGCCAATCGTCATCGTGAAACCATTTCGCTGAACCACATCCACCGCACGGATGCACCGTGATGAGATGTTTGCCGCCGTCGCCTTTGCGAATGCCGCGAGCCATTGCGCGGAGAACCGCTTTCTGTTCGTCGTTCTCCACGTTACGATCGCCCCCGAGAATCCAGATCACCGGCTTGTTTTTGTAACGCGCGCCGAGCCATTCGCCGTAGGTGGCCGCGTTGGCTTCCGTGAAAAGTGGTTTGCCATCCTTGACCTTGTCGTGCCAGTAGCGGCCCCACGTCGGCAGAAAGCCGATGAACAATCCGCGCGCCGCCGCCATGTCCACGATGTAATCGACGTGGTCCCAGTAGTCGTTCTGCGCGCCGTCCTTCACCGCGGGCTTCGCGGGATCAAGATCGACGAGCGGTAAATGTCCGTATGAATTCGGGGCTGAATGACCATCGAGCTCCGCGATCGCCACAGCTTGAATGACGGTGAAACCTTTCGCGGCACGATCTTCGAGATACTTGTCGGCGTCCTCGCGGTTCAGCCGGTGAAAAAGCTCCCACGCGGTGTCGCCCAAATAGAAAAACGGCTTTCCATCCTGCATGACGAGGAAGCGCTTGTTATCGGAAATTTTCAGCAGCGGCTCGGCGGATTGCGCCACGACAGGCGCGATCGCGATGGCTGCCACACTCAGAATCGATTGCCAGGTTTTCATAGTTAACGAACGGACGAACTTCAGATGCGCAGGAAAATCTTCCGGCGATACATCCACCAACACACCAGCCAGAAAACCAATCCAACGAGGGTTTTTTCCACAAACGGGGCGTTGTCCGTTCCGAGGATCTTGAACAGATTGTCGCCCATGTGAGTCTGCAGAGTCTTGGACGTCCAGGGCCGCAACAGCTGGCCCATGCAATAGATCGCGATGGAATTCATGCCTACAACGAGCAGCGGAAAACTCCACGCGCGCCACTGGCGAATGTCGATCACGGCATAGAGCGCGGCCAGGATGAGACAGCACCAGCCGGTCGAATACAGGG
>DATHEW010000741.1:0-6087 GCA_035318425.1 Candidatus Acidiferrum sp.
AAGGTGTCGTTGGCGCCTGGCGGCGGGTTGAGCCTGAATTTTCCAGCCCGAAGCCGCTCAACAATTTCCAGACAATCGTCGTCGGTGTGCCAGCCCTCTTTCCGGCCCTTTTCCACGAGGCCCAGTGTGCCCGTGACGGTGAGTTTGAGTTTCCTGGCTTCGATGCGGGCGAGTTTGTCGTCGATCACCGCCGTGGCTTTCATCTCGATAGCGAGCAGGATCACGCTGATTTCGCCGGGATGAATTGCGTCAGTCAGGCGTTTTAGGGCGGCGTCCGGCAGCACGGCGGTTTCGTGAGAGACAATGTCGAAGGTGGCCGGAACAAACTCCGCATAGAATTGCGCAAGGTTCAGTTCTGGATGGGTCTGGTGCATTCCCGCCGCAGCGCGCCGGCATTCTTCGTGGACAACGGGCGTCGTGACGAAGCGATGATGCTTCGTCAACTTGTTCAGCAGGGAATCCAACTGGCCGCGATGACCGAAATTGAAAATCGCCGAGGTATCAAGAACCAGTGTTTCCATCGTGCCCGTTTGCCGACTCTGCAAGGGTGTTGTCCTGGTCCTCACCCAGGGCAAACAAGTATTCGTCAATGTGCAGTCGGCTGGTGAAAAACCATTCGGCAAGTTTGGCAGACGAGACGCGCTCGTTGAAGTAGAGGGCGAGCGCCGTTTCGAGGAGATTTCCGGGCACTTGCTCCTCGATCTTGGTGACGCGCAGTTCGCTACCGGGCTGTTCTTCGTGGCGCGTAAAATATTTGCGGCTGTCCTTCCAATCGCAGAAGCCGAGATCAGCGAGTCGATAAAAGACGGCATCACGCGAGACGTGGAACGACCGCGCCACCGCTTCCATCACGGACGGATCGTCCAAGCGGTCGCCGAATGTTTGCACCACGGCGCGAAGCTCACGTTCGGGAATCAGGAATTCGCTGGCGAAGCGGTTGGCTTCTTTTTCCAGCGGGTCGCGGTTGGACGCAATTTCGCTGATGGAAGTTTCACCTTCGGTGCCGCGACCCAGATGAAAAATGACGTGTGCGAGTTCATGCGCGAGCGTGAACAGGCGACGCGTGGCGTCGTGATGGCGATTGATGAAGATGACCGTGAGGGCTCCGCGATACGACATGCCAGAAATCTGGTAAGGCAAGGCCCACTCGAAAACGTTGATGCCCCACTCAGCAAGAGCGTGTTTCAACTCTTCAAGCGTGGCGCGTTTGTTCAGTTTCAGCGTCTCGCGGAATGTGTTGGCGAGGCTGGATACCTGGGGGAAGGAGAAGTCGGCCTTGAGTCCGAACGCCTGGACCGGCTTGTTCGCCATCCGCAGGATCGCCTCGATGAAATAAGTTTGTTCCGAGGCGTCGATGAGGGCGCGATTCACTGCTGCCTGCTGATCCGCCTTGAGCGTTGCACGAGCGCGGAAACTAAAAACCGGACGCACCGTTTCGTTGAGCAAGTAGTCGAGCGAGATGCCAAGATGACGACAGAGGTTCATGAGTTGAACCTGCGACGGGGTTCGGGTGCCTGCTTCCCAGTGGGAGATGAGAGAAGGGGATACCCCCATGCTGCGGCCGAGGTCGGCCTGACTTAACTTCGCCAAGGAACGCAAGGCACCGAGGCGAGTAGCCATGGTGTTGTTTTGTTCGTTCATGGTACGGAAAAGTTATTCACATCTGTGTGATAGTTATTAACCGGGGAGGACGTTGCGTTACATTTGATGACTGCGCAAGAAGAAATTGACTTTTGCAGGAAAGCAGGAGACGCTTTCGGCCATGTTCTTTGCAAGGTTGGTGGATTCGGCGAACAACGCGTTCCCGGTGATATCGGTGGCTGTCACAGGCTCAGCATGCCGGGCAGTGACAGGCGGTGTTGGACTTATGCACAAGCCTTAATACTAAGTTGATTTACGCCTGCCGAGTGGTGATAAGCTCTCAGGTGAGCCCAGAGAAGGGCTTTGTTCTTTGATTTTGAAAGCTTTTGGACGTGGCAGCAGGAATGAATGAAGTCCTGTGTCACTTGCCCAAGACAGAAACAGAAAAGGCCGAAAGCGCTTACGACGCAATCGACCCCATCTGTTCCTGAGCAAATCGGCCGTGAAGCGCGCTTGCTTAGAAAGGAATTACCCGGAGTCGTAATTACGCCTCCTTTCCTTCTCTTGCAAGCGTCTTCATCGGCTACCCGAAAGGATCGGCCATGATCATCCAAAGAGGATGCTCACCCGGACCCCAATGGCGGCAACTTTTCGTTGCCTTCGTTCGCTGCGAGAGCACAGGACAAGTAATTGTCCTCGCTCCTGGCGAAGCCTTCTGGGTGTTGCGCGGTGCGGCATGAGGACAGTGCCGGGGCGAAAGCCCCGGCACCGCCCATTCCTCCGATGTCACGGCGATCCGGACCAGTCAGCAGGAGAAAAACCATGAAGTTCAAACGTTTCACGAAACCTCAGTTCCTTAAAGGTGTGGGCCGCACGTTGCTCACCCGATTGTTCGATAAATTTTCCGCCGATCTCGGCGCGAAAAAAGTCGAGTTGCCTAAACCAGACTCCGGCGATGACGAATACTTCAAGTCACTCGCCGCGGTCGCGATGAAGCCGGATGGATTACCGGATAATTTGATCGAAGCGTTGTTCGCGATGGAGGAAATGGCGAATGACGAAGGCACTGAGCGGTTGCAAGCAGCGGCGGAGCAAGCCGGCCTGGCGCTAAGTTTTGATGCGAAGTCATCGCACGGTGACGTGGTGATGCAGGTGTATCTAGCGAAGCCGGAACTGCTGGCGGAGAAGCACAACGAGATGCGGCTGCTGCGGCTTTCCTCGTTCGAATATTTCGGAAACAAGGAGCCGAAGGATTGCAGCGCCACGTTCACACCTCCCGGCGAGAACATCCTGGCGCTGCTCGTGAAAGATGGAGACGCATGGTTCAAGGAACACAATCGCGGTCATGAGAACACGCAGATTCAAGTGTATTTAATCAATGGCGAGATCTGGTTTCTGATCCGGCACGGCGACACGTTCGCGCGCGCGGCAAAACTCGAGCAGCGGAAATTGGAAGTGATCCATTTCCGTCCGGCCAAGGATGACGTGGTGGTTTATTCACCAAAGCGCGATGAATTGCGCATTCACGCCGGCACCAAGGGTGAACGTGAGTTGTATCGAACCGCGTTCGGACAGCGACTCAAGGGCGACGCCAATTATTTCCTCCTGCGCAAAGCTTTCACATTGGAGCCGCTGCGTGAGTTGGGAATCGATGCGCTCGATGTAACAGGCATTACGGGGATCGATCGAATCGTGTTGCGGGAATTGGAAATCGGATTTCACAACGGGTTTCACGAATCAGTGATCCGCCGTTCCGATGATATTTTCGCTGCTGCGGAGGCGCGCGGCAAGGAAGCCATTCCCGCAGGCGGGCGGCTGATTCGGGCTGCGTTCGATGTGTATTTCACCGGCTGCAAGAAGGCGCGCACGGTGCATGTGCGCCCTCCCAATGTTCTAAAGTTGGGCCGGCACTGCGACGCGGCGCTGATCAATGAATGGTTCACGCTGCGAGGCTTCCGCGTCGGGATGAGCGACGGGGAACTCGGCTTGTTCACCGCGGCCGCATGACGTGCCGCGCCGATCGTGAGCGCATGAGCCAGAACGGGTAATGGAAAACTTCTGGCATTGCCTGGAGCAGTTGCCGGGACTGGTCGCGGTCCCGGCAACGTGGCGTCTTGGTTCGGGTGAACAGTTCGACTTTGTTCGGCCTGCTCTGCTGCGTGCCGGAAATTCCACTGCGTCCTCGTTCCCGTGCCCGAATGGATGCGGTTGCGCGCACCGCGTCGTCGAGCGCGACGGCGGCTCGTTCGTTGCGGTCTGTGAGTGCGAGTCCTGGAACTGCGAAGACATTCCGCTTACGCGCGATGACGTTGCTTTGCTGGAGTTGAACTGGTCCAAGCTCGGCCGCGCCGTGACGAAGGCTTTCGGCTGTGATGTCCGTGAAACCGATTTCGGCCTGGCCTCCACGAAACAGATTGCCTCCTTCGCGAGCGCGGCGTTGCCGGTGGTGTTGACCATTCAGCATGAGCGCGAAGATTTCCTGAACGTCGTCGCTCAACTGGTGGCGCGATTGCGGGAACGATTTATTCTGCTCGCACCGACAAGCCGCTGGCTGGATGCGAACGCGCAAGCGTTGCTGGCGAATGCTCATGCGGGATTCTTTGATCTCCATTCGCATGTCGAACTGACGCGGAACGGATTGCGCGCGAAGAAATCGGCGGGAGAGCTCTTCTCGCTATTCCTGCCGCAAATGAAAGATGCGGCGACGGATGATGAGGCGCGCGGATTGTTCGCGTTGGTAAAGGCGATGAATCCTGACGGCAAGGTGGTGCTCGCACCGCACCTCGACGTCTTCCGACTTTATTGCGTGGAGCAACTGTCACGGAATCAGATCGCTGAACGGTGTGGATGCGTACCGTCGCTCGTTTCATTGCGCTTCCGAGAGCTGGAAAAGAAGCTTCATCGGCCGATGAAGTCGTTGCGCACGCTATCGGATCAGTTTGAGCGCATCGGCGATTCCCTGGCTGATTCGCGCGCGGAACACATCCATCGCAAGAACGCGATTGATGAGAGCGATTCTGACGATCGCGATTGACGACTTTTGACCTCGTTTTGACCTGGTCAAAACGTCGTTTTCCCCGCACCTGACGGGCCTTCGGTGCCTGTCGCCTCCTTCTCTTTTTGACCCCCTGTTCGTTGGTAGGGGCGGTGATTCGGAATCACGGCCCCGACAACGACATGAACACAGAACAGAACACTGCACTCGCGGCGCTGACGCCGCCGGCCACGGCGGTCGGTCCGACGCCGGACGGGTTCCTGAACAAGAAGGATCTGGCGCAACATCTCCGGGTCACGGTTCGCACGGTCGAGAACTGGCAGCGGCGTGGAGTGCTGCCCTTTTGTAAGATCGGCAAAATCGTTTTGTTCCACTGGCCGGACGTTCGCGATCACCTGAAGGCGAATTACCGCATCTGCCGCCGATCCCTCCGCAACTAAATCAATTTCGAACCTCGTTCCGTGGAGATGCCTCGGGGCGGGGTTCGGTTAACAAAAAACGAAAAGGAGAAAAGAAAAATGCAGACGATCAAAATGATAAACGAGTGGGGCTTCCAGATCATGTTCCTCGTGCTCTGGTGCGCCTCGTCGGTGTGGACCATTGCCGGGGCAGTGCTGGCCGTCCAGTGGGCGCTGCCGAAGTTGAGCAAGGCCGAGAAAAAGGACGCGTGAAGGCAATTCTCGCCATTGATCCTGGCCAGTCCGGCGGCGTGGCCGTGGTGCAATCCGGCAAAACGGATTGCCACGCCATGCCGCCGACGCAGGGAGACTTGCTCGAGTTGCTCCGCAGCGCGAAGAGCGCGGCCGAGGTCGAGGGCGACGACCTCGTCTGCGTGCTGGAGGAAGTGAGTGGGTTCGCAGGCAAGGGACAACCCGGCTCGGCGATGTTCACTTTCGGCGAGCACTATGGATTCACCAAGGGCGTGGTCCAGGCACTCGGCATTCGGCTGGAACTGGTGCGTCCGCAGGTTTGGCAGAAGACCTTCGGCCTGGGCACGGCCTCGCGATGCGCGAGCAAAAGCGAGTGGAAGAACAAGCTGAAGGCTGAGGCGCAACGACGGTTCCCGCATCTCAAGGTCACGCTGAAGACGGCGGATGCGCTGCTCATTCTGGATTGGGTCATGCGCCGCGGACTGGAAACCAGACCCGCGGCAAACGCTGAAATCCTGAAGCCCTTCCGGACGGGCATTGAAACGCTGAAATCAGGAGTCCTTCCGGACGGGCACGGCGCGCGCGGAGCGACGAGCCCTACCTCGAACGAAACATTTCTGACGGCGCGCACGGAGTGCGGCACCCTACCTCAAACCAACAACAACAAACAAAACCAAACAAACACTGACTGAATCATGAAAATCAAATCCAACAGTTCCAACTTCGAACCGTGCCCGGAATACACGGGCCGCGCGGTGTGCGTCGATTGCACGCCGTTGAAGAAACAGCAGTCGCAGTTCGGCGAGCGCGATGTGTTCAAGATCGTTTTCGAGACGAGCATCGAACGCGATGACGGCACGC
>DATHEW010000742.1:0-4566 GCA_035318425.1 Candidatus Acidiferrum sp.
TAAGTAAACGTCTTCTCCACCGCGCGAGCATCTTCTTTCTCTGTCAGATGTTACAGACGGCCCGGAACTAAGCCGATGCAGGCAACGGCTTCCTGCGAGCAAGGTTCTACTGCGTCGACACGCGGGTCGAGGAATCTTTGCTCGAGCGGCAGCCGCGACAAAGCCTCCAAAGTTCAGCCGGTCGTGCGTGGACGCCCATTCCCAGGCGATGTAGCCGGAAGGGCACTCTGCTTCTGCCATGTGGCGGTCGCCGGCGACGTCTTTCATTGCGTCCCGGCCACCTGGGAATACTGACCGCTTGTCGGGTTAAGGCCGCACTAGGCGCCGCACGAGACCGGGGTCGCAAAGCCGGCCCCGGCAGGGCGACGATGGACAACCGAATTAATACACGTGAGAAAAATGAAAATTGTAGTTCCGCCGCGCCTCTACCTCCAAACCCTTGGAGAGGGAGTTACAAATTCCCAGACCCCAAGTGCCAGCAAAAGTGCCAGCAGATTTGTGACTCGGGAAGAGTCATTGCTCAGGGCCGTGGCCGCCCTCCATACAGTTCTCTCCCTATTCTGGCGATAGATACGGCGAGGGGCTAACAATCGGGCACTTACCCGACTGGTCCCCGGCGCCCCTGCCTCCGCTCTGAGTCACACCGAAGGAAACTCTGATGATGTCGCAATCCATGGTCAAAACAGGCGCGCTCGCGCTTCTGGTGCTTCTCCCCCATTTTACGGCAAACGGCGCTCAAGCGCCTGTGGATTTGGGAACCGCTGGCAACTACGTCGTCCTCGCCCAGACGGGTGTTTCGACTACCGGCGCTGCCTCCGTGAAGGGCAATATCGGTCTCAGCCCGGCGGCGACCACATTCTTTACCGGCTTTTCCGAAACGCTGGACCCAGCGGGCCAATTCGCGCTCTCGCCCTTCGTCGATGGAAAGCTCTATGGCGCGGACATGGTAATTCCCACGCCCTCGGAACTCACGACGGCAATTGGTGACATGGGAACTGCCTTCACAGATGCAGCCGGACGCGCGCTGCCGGATTTCACCGAAGAAGGTGCGGGAAATCTGGATGGATTGACCCTCACACCCGGTCTGCACAAATGGGGAACAGGAGTCACTATCCCCATCGGTGTGACTCTCGCAGGAACGGCGAATGACATCTGGATTTTCCAAATCGCCCAGAACCTGGTCGTCGGCAACGGCGCCATTGTCACTTTGAGCGGCGGCGCACAGGCCAAAAACATTTTCTGGCAAGTCTCCGGCCAAGTAACGATCGGAACCACCGCCGACTTTCAGGGTATCATCCTGTGTCAGACGTTGATTGCCCTCAAGACGGGGGCGACGCTGCATGGCCGGGCGCTGGCTCAGACCGCGGTGACGATCGAGGGGAATGCGATTACCAATCCCGGCACCCGGCCCCCGGGCCCCCGCTTCGGCCCTATCTTGCGCACGAATGACGTTGTAACTCTGACGATCACGAACATGGTGGGCATCCCGCTCACCGTGCAGCGCTCCAGTGACATGATTGGTTGGACGACCTTGTCCGCATCGACCCCCACGATCACGCCCTACGTGACGACTGATAGTCCGCCCGCGTCCGCGACGAACCGCTTCTACCGCACGTTCTATCCGTAACAAGCGCAAAAGGAAGTGAAGTCCGGTAACGCCGCACTCAAAATTTGGTCCCACAGACCTTCAGAGCTCGACGAAGAACCAGCCGTCTCGCTACGGAGCATTTTCCGAAGGTCGCAGTTGAGCTCATCCGTTAGCAGCAATCTCACCCGTGCGTCCGAGCTGATAATCCTCGAACGCATGCCAGTCTCTCCCAGTCTCTCCGCGGCCTTTGCCCTTGCCATTGCCAATCAGGCTCCACAATGCTCTGACGAGAGACTTCTGGCATGCTCCACATCAACTCCGTCATCAAACGCTATGGCGTCATAACTGCCCTCGACAGCGTGTCGCTCGACGTCGCACGCGGCGAGTTCTTTGGGCTGCTCGGACCCAATGGCGCCGGCAAGTCTACGCTGATGTCGCTCATCGCGGGCCTGCGCGCGCCTGACTCCGGGACGATCACGCTCGATGGAACGCCGCTCTCGCCCGCCCATGTCTCGACCCGTATTTCACTCGGGCTTGTCCCGCAGGGCATCGCGCTCTACGACGATCTCAGCGCGGAGCAAAACCTCCGCATTTTCGGCGAGCTTTACGGCCTGCGCGGCGTGGATCTGCGCCGTCGCATCGACGAAGCGCTCACCGTGGTGCAGCTCGCCGATCGCCGGCGCGATCAAGTCAAAACATTTTCCGGCGGCATGCAGCGACGGCTCAATCTCGTCGCGGCGCTGCTGCATCGCCCCAAGCTGCTGCTCTGCGACGAGCCGGCGGTCGGCGTCGATCCACAGTCACGCAATGCGATCTTCGACTTCCTCGAAAAGCTGAACCGCGAGGACCTCACAATCATTTACTCGACGCACTACATGGAAGAGGCGACGCGGCTCTGCTCGCGCATCGGTATCATCGACCACGGTAAAATCCTCGCGCTTGGCTCGCTGGACGACCTGCTCGCACAATTGCCGTTCGTTGACGCCATCGGATTTCCAACCGGTGCGGCCACGGCGGCGTTCGCCACTGCAGTGGCCGCGCATGGCGAGCTTGTCTCCGACGACGAAACCCATCGGTTCGGCCCGCGCGCTGAATTCAAGATTTCCGAATTCTACGCGCTCGCCGAGCGCCACGGGATGTCGCCACGTCTTTTCTCGCACGAGCGGCCGACGCTCGAAGCGCTCTTCCTCCACCTCACCGGCCGCAAACTCCGCGAATAAGGTCGTGGTAAGTTTGAAAAATGTTTGTGCAATTAAACCCCGGCGAAGCTCAACACTTCCGTGGCGCGTGTTAGACCATCCGGAACTTGCCGTTGACTAAAGGGCAGGACTTTCTACCTTCACCACATGGACGCCACTGTTCAGGACGACGGCAAGATCAGCATCCCGAAAGAACTGCGGGATGCACTCGGCCTTAACCCCGGCACCGTCATGGACCTCCAACAGCAGGCTGGCGCTCTCGTGGCCCGGAAGAAAACCGAGCCGGACGCGTTTGAGAAGTGGCGAGGGCGCGGACGATTGCCCGCCGGCACGAGCACTGACGAATATCTGCGGCTGACCCGAGATGGTGACTGCCGTTGACACTTCCGTCCTCCTCGATGTTCTGCTGAACGACCCGCAGAACGCACCGCGTTCCATTTCCGCTTTGCGGCAAGCAGCGACCGAAGGCTCGCTTGTCATTTGCGAAACAACTTTGGCTGAAATCGTTCCCACGTTGTTGGCCACAGACCTGCCGCAATTCCTTTCCGATTGGAGCTTGGCCTTCGTGCCTTCATCACAGGCGAGCGCCGTACTGGCGGGCGAGATGTTCCGCGCTTACCTCGACCGTGGCGGCAAACGTGGCCGTGTCGTTCCCGATTTTCTGATTGCCGCTCACGCGCAAAGCCATGCGACTCGCTTCCTGGCGCGTGATCGCGGCTACTACCGTGATTACTTCAAGCAACTGAACCTGTGGGACCCGTCCACCGGCTGAAGCTGGCGCATTCGACCGAACCCGCTCGACCGAGTTTAATCACGTCATGATTGTAACCGTCGATGAGCAACGGCGAGTTCCGCTCCCGGACTCGGCCAAGCCGGGCCAAGCCTTCGATTTGAAGGAAGCCGGTCCTTCGAGCTTTGTGCTCACGCGTGTGGAACAACGCGCGGGTGTGCATCTTCAACGCAAGGACGGATATCTGGTCGCCATCACACCGCACATCATCACGCAGCCGGAAACTCGCCGAGCCGTTGACGAATTTCCGTGACCTACCCGTTCAAGTTGCTCTCACGGGCAAGCGTTTCGATGAAATTGGAAAAGGTAGGAAATACGACGTGGTGGATGCACTTAATCTCGTGACTGCTGTACCCTTCGATGAGGTAACTCTCAGGCGTCGGGTATTCAACGTGAACGTCAGGGCAGCACAGTTTTAGCAACGCACACCCCAATGCCTGCATCTTGCTGCCGGTGGGTGCGAGAACGATCCGGTTCACCACACAGTACTGACGGTAGATGTCGCACAACACGGAAAATGTCTCCGCATACAAAAGCGTGCTGGAACGGCGTTTGAGTTGCCCTTCTGCATCAACGGGATTGTCAGCGCGATAATCGTTGAGGATGTCCGCATGGATCTCTTGAGTTGCGTCTTCTCTCCAAGAAAGCGTGGGTGGAACTCCATTGATCAAAAACAAGTGCGTCGGATTGAAATTGGAAAGCAGCGCCCGGATCAGTTGTTCGTTGAATGAAGTGAACGCGACGATGATGGCAGGACTTCGTTGCATCACTACACTCGTGAGTATGGGAGTTCGCACAACATCATGAACTCCGTAGGATGGCAAATTTGCCGCTAAGCGGAGACTCTTCCGGTGGCGTTCGTATTCTTCCCTCGTTGGAGCGTAATCCAGCGGTTCAGAATAGATGACCCTTACTTTTCCCCGGTAATTCCTCAGCGCTGCCAAAATGATGAGAATCATCAACTTTGACATCACTGAAATGTCCACGAT
>DATHEW010000743.1:0-2407 GCA_035318425.1 Candidatus Acidiferrum sp.
CTTGTGCGCATCGTTGAACAGGAAGCGGTATGTCTGCACCAGCTTGAATGGCGGCTTCACTTCGATGACTTCGCCATCGACGACGACCTCGGGCATGCCAAATGAACGCATCCTCTCGTTCGCGATGCACTTGAATTTTCCACCCGGCTTGAGATCGTAGTGACTGACACCGCGATATCCATATTTGCCGTTCCATTCCGGACTGGTGATCGCATCCCAGATCGCAGCCGGCTCCGCCTTGATGTAGATCTGGTGGATGTGAGTGGTCGAATTCACGGCCGGCTTCAGGCTCTCTTGCGCAACGGGGGGCATTTGGCTTTCTCCAAAGTGTTTTTGAGATCTACGAGCGCGGACAATTCGCGCTCCTTGTACTTGTCGATCCAGCGGTCGTGAATCAAACGAATGGGAACCGCATTCAGGAAGTGCAGCTTCTCGCGGCCTTCGCGCCGCGTGATGACAAGCCCCGCTTCTTCGAGCACCTTCAGGTGCTTCATGACCCCAAAGCGGGTCATCTCGAGTTCCCATTCGAGCTCGCCCAAAGTCTGGCCGTCACGTTTGTGCAGAAGATCGAGCAGAAACCTGCGCGATGAATCCGCCAATGCCTTGAACACGAGATCGTCGCTGACCATGGGCGGACTATATGTGACCGTTTGGTCACATGTCAAAGCCAGCGATTTCACGGCGGAAAATGGCCCTATTCAGGGATTCATGGCGAGCTCGCGCAGCGCGCAGTCGAGCGTTTCGTCGCGGCCTTCACGCAAGCCCGTGATGGTGTTGGGGCACTCGACATCGAGCGCAACGCCGACCCGCTGCGTCCGCCGGCGATCCGGATAGAAAATCCCAATGCCGCTGATGGCAGCGCTGAAGCCACCCGGCAGCGGAATGCGGGATACGTCGCCGTCCGCACCTGCCGTTTTCATGCCAACGATTTGCGCGCGCGGCGTCGCGCGCAGTGCCATCGCGGTGAATTCGGACATGCTTACGCTGGTCTCATCGACCAGGATCAACACACGTCCGCCGAAACGCGGTTTCTCGGGATGGAGGATCGACTGGGCGCGGAAGTGAAACGCGCCGGGATTCGAAAGGCTTGCGATCGAGACAGTCGCGAAAGGCGTCGTCTTCTCGATCAGGAGATTGCCAAGCGCGTACACCACGTACGCGGATGGATAGTTGCGGATATCCACGATGAGCGCCTTCGCGTCAGTGGCCCGGTCCATGTAACCCCGCACATCGGCCGCCTGGATCGCGGAGAGTTTCAGGTATGCGACCGTCGGCGACAGCATTTGAAGAGTTTCGCCCGCACGATCGTTGCGCGTCGTGTTGTCGAGCCGCAGCGTGCCGGTTGCGACGCGTTGTGCGTCGAACTGGATCTCGGCGGCGCGCCGAATACGCACCGGCACAGCGCCACAACGGCCGCGCGTCAGGTTCACCGCGATGTCATTCATGAGTGCCGACTCGTTGGATGCGCCGTAGAAATCGCGCACCTCATTGGCGATACCCGCAACGTCCCTGCCATCGAGCGCGACGATCACATCGCCCGCGCGGAACAAATGTGCCGCGGCATCGTCTGCCAGGAGGTCTTCAACGACGAACTTCCCTTCGAGGTAGCGCAAGCTGACGGGCAACTGACATTCACCCGCGGGTTGGCGCACGGCAGGTTGGTCCCAAAGATTGGCGTGGCCATCGTCAGCGCGCGCCACGAAGCGCATGAGCTCGCGTTGAAAAGCGGTGTTATCGAGCGGTGGCGCCGCACGGATCAATGTGTCCCGCAGGACGACGTCCCAATCCTCGTCGATGAGATCCCGGTAAGGGAACCAATACTCGATCATGTTCCAGAAACGGAAGATGGCGAGGATCTGGAAACCGGGATCTGGAAACCTCACCCGCGCATACGCCAGCTCATTCTCGAACACCGGGTTACCGACGTCGGGCGCCAACGAGACATAGAACTGCCTCTCCTGCGCACGATTGCGGTGGACGGCCTGCAGTCTGCTGCTCAGCTCGCTGCCTAACCACTTGTCGTCGCGGATCCAGTCGATACGTGGAGGAAGATGCAGATTCTTCGATTCGAGCCCTGTGCACTGCTTGCACGCCGGCACGGTTCCCAGTGCATCGATCCATTCCACCAGCAGCTTGCGCACCTCGGCGATTTCATGGGTCTGCAGTATCGACGGCAGCTTGCGCAGCAGCTCGAAGTCCCAGTGCATGTTGCCGGCGGTGATCGCCGGGTGGTGATACTTGAGGAATCCCCAGACTTTGCCGGTGAGCACCAGCGCCTCGATCTGCTGGGCCTCGAGTTTTTCAACCACCAGCCCGGAGCCGGCGGCAAACTGCCGGTCGCTCACCAACACCGATGGCGAACGCGCGGTACGCTTCACGTCGGCGATCGGCTTTCCATCTACTAACA
>DATHEW010000744.1:0-5249 GCA_035318425.1 Candidatus Acidiferrum sp.
TTGTTCCTTCTGCTGTCGAGCGTTGGAACCAGTCACGCCGCCCGCATCGGCGATCTCGGCGAGACGAAAATTTTGGAACAGGCGATCCGCTTCTTCACCTTTCAGGATCCTTCGGTCCGCTACGCCTTGGTTGGTTCGATGTTGCTCGGAATCTCATGCGGCCTTCTCGGCTCATTTATCGTCGTGCGCAAGATGGCGCTTGTCGGCGACGCACTCTCCCACGCCGTTCTTCCCGGCGTTGCGATCGGCTTTCTGTGGAACATGTCGAAAGATCCCGTCGCAATCTTTATCGGCGCCACCATCGCTGGATTGCTTGGCACGGTCGTCGTACACGCGATCAAGCAGACCACGCATCTGAAGGAAGACACCGCTCTGGGGCTCGTGCTGGCGGTGTTCTTCGCGATTGGCATTTGCCTGCTCACGATGATCCAGCGGTTGCCCACTGGAAACAAAAGCGGCATCGATAAATTTCTCTTTGGCCAGGCGGCGGCGATTGGGGCGAATGATTTGAAACTGATGGCGCTCGTGACCGTTCTGTCCGTCGTCGTCGTGTACGTATTCTACAAAGAATTTCTCGTCACGAGTTTTGACAGCGGATTCGCGCGCGCCGTGAACGTGCCGGTGCAACTCTTTCACTATGCACTCATGCTGCTCGTCGCCTTCGCGGTCGTGATCGCATTGCAAGCCGTCGGCGTTGTGCTCGTCTCGGCGATGCTCATCACGCCCGCTGCCGCGGCATATCTGCTCACCGATCGGATGCATCGCATGCTTTGGCTGGCGTCGCTGTTCGGATTGATCGCTGGTGCTGCGGGCGCGTTCTTCTCGTTCCTCGGTCCCAATCTGCCGACCGGCCCGTTCATGGTGCTCGGCGCGACGTCCGTGTTCACTCTCGCATTCGTCCTCGGGCCGAAGCACGGCGTCCTCACACGCTGGTTGCGACAACGCTCCCGTTCCTCGCGCACGAAACGCGAGAACACGCTCAAGTCCATTTATCACGTGCTCGAAGCGCGCGACTTCAAAGGCGACGGCGTGTCCCTGCGCGAACTCGCCGAGCGCCGGCGCGAAACCGTCGAGGAAGCGAACCTTCAGGCCGCGCAACTCGCGAAGCACGACCTCGCGACATTGCACGAGGAAGGCAACGTGATTTTCCTGACGCCCATTGGCTTTCAACTCGCCGCCGCAATCGTGCGCAACCATCGCATCTGGGAATTGTATCTCACGAACCAGGCGCAGATCGCGTCCGACCACGTCCATGAAGATGCTGAGAAAATCGAGCATGTCCTGGGCGAGGAAGTCGTGCGTGAGCTCGAACGAAAACTCGGCTACGCCACGACTGATCCGCACGGACGCGCGATTCCGAACCTCGATGAAATCCGCCGCGCCGCCGCCAGCGGTTCCCATGACACGCTGGTGGGTTATGGAAAACGACCCTGACGCATGAACCTGATACCGCCATTCAACTTCCACGATGTCGTGATCGCCCCGTGGACGACGCAGATCGGCAGCTTCGGCTGGATCGCGCTCATGGGATTTTTCGTTGCTGCCGCGTGTGGTCTTATCGGAAATTATTTGATCCTCCGCCGCATGGCACTCGTGGGCGATGCAATCAGCCATAGCGTTCTGCCTGGACTCGCGATCGCCTTCCTCCTCGCGAACAGCCGCAGCTCAACCGTGATGTTCCTCGGGGCACTCGGCGCGGGAATCGTCACGACATTGATCATCGAAGTCATTCATCGGAAATCCCGAGTGAAGCAGGACGCCGCGATTGGCATCACCTTCTCCAGCTTGTTCGCCATCGGCGTCATCATCATCAGCGTCTTCGCCAGCAAGGTGGACCTCGATCAGGACTGTGTGCTCTACGGCGAGATCGGAAACGTACCGCTGGAAGTTCCGTTCGTGACGGTTGGACCGCTGACATTGGGGCCGGAATCGGTTGTCCGCATGGGCCTCGTCACTGCGGGCGTCGCGCTGCTGATCGGATTCTTTTACAAAGAACTTCTGATTAGCTCGTTTGATCCCGCGCTCGCAATGTCCGTCGGAATCAATCCAACGATCATTCACTACACTCTCATGGCGGTGCTCTCGATGGTGGTGGTGAGCGCCTTCGAATCGGTCGGGGCCATCCTCGTGATCGCGATGCTGGTGCTGCCCGGCGCCACGGCATCGCTGCTCTCACATCGCATGGGTTTGATTTTTGCGATCACCATTCTGCACGCGGCGCTTAGCTCCGTGCTGGGAGTGCATCTTGGGCTCTGGCTGAATTGCTCGCTCGCCGGAGCGATGGTGGTCATGGGCGCGGCACTCTTCGCGCTGGCGTGGTTGTTCAGTCCCATGCACGGGCTGATCCGCTGGTGGATGCGGCGCGGTGCGCTTGAGGAACCTGAGACGGCGTCGGTCACATCAAGCACCCCGATTTGACAAGTCGGCGCGGCAAAGCACTCTGCTCGCGAGCCGATGAAATCGTCCGCGATCACGCGCTGGTTTGCATCCCGCTTCACAGACCCCACGCCCGCGCAAGCCGCGGCGTGGCCGTTGATCGAAGCGGGAAAAAACGTGCTGATCGTGTCGCCGACTGGAACGGGAAAAACCTTCGCTGCCTTTCTCTCAGTATTAAACGAACTCGCGGTGCTTCACCAAGCCGGCAAGTTGAAGCACACGATCTATTGCATCTACGTCTCTCCACTTCGCGCGCTCAGTTACGACCTGGAAAAAAATCTGAACGAGCCATTGAAAGAGATCTTCGGCGAGAATTCTCCCATCCGAGTCGGCCTGCGCAGCGGCGACACGACACAGAACGAACGGCAGAAACAATTCACGAGGCCGCCGCACATTCTGCTCACCACGCCCGAAAGCCTCGCGATCCTGCTCAGCCAGGAACGCTGGCTGCCGCACTTGAGCAGCGTGCGCTGGTTGATCATCGATGAGATTCACGCGCTCGCTGAAAACAAGCGTGGCGCGCACATGAGCATCAGTTTGGAGCGGCTCAGCAACGTGCCCCCGGCATCTTGCCGGGCTGACGCGCCAGACCCGGCAGGATGCCGGGGGCACGTTATGCAGCGCATCGGTCTCTCCGCCACCGTTGCTCCGCTGAATGAAGTCGCCCAGTTCCTCGTTGGCACGCATCGCGAATGTGAGATCGTGGACGTGAGCGCTTCAAAGAGAGTTGATCTGCGTGTTTACTCGCCGCTCGGGAAAAATCCTTATCCGCCGAGCGGCTACACCGGTCAGCGGCTGATTCGTGAACTCGGCCGGCTGGTTGAGAACAACCGCACCACGCTCGTCTTCACCAACACGCGTTCGGGCGCTGAAGCTGCGTCGTACTGGCTGAAGGAAGCGTTGCCTGAACTCGCCAATCAGATTGAGTGTCATCACGCCTCGCTCGACCGCGATGTTCGTCTCGAAGTCGAAGATCGATTAAAGCGAGGCGAATTGCGCGCGGTGGTTTGCTCCACCAGTCTCGAACTCGGCATCGACATCGGCTCCGTCGATCTGGTGGTGATGCTCTCGACGCCCAAAGGTGTTAGCCGCGCGCTCCAGCGCACGGGCCGCGCGGGCCACAACATTCACGTGACGAGCCGCGGCTTGCTCATGGCCACGAACATGAATGATCTCGTCGAGTGTTGCGCTACTGCCCTGCTTGCGCGTTCACGGCAGCTCGATCCTGTGCGACTCCCGCGCGCGCCTCTCGATGTGCTGGCGCAGCACCTCGTCAGCATGGGTTGCATTCAGAAATGGACGCGCACCGAAGCGCTCGCGCTCGTTCGCGGCGCATATCCTTATCGCGACTTGCGCGATGACGAGTTCAACGACGTGCTGGATTTTCTCGCCGGCGGCGGCAAGGCGCTGCGCCAGCAATACACCGAAGTGTTCGGCAAGATTCATCTCGATGACGAATCGTTCGAGACCAGGACCGGAACCGTGCGTCGCGATCTGTTGCAAAACATGGGCGTGATCCCCAGCGAAGGCATGGTCGCGGTGCGTCTGAAGCGACGCACCCTCGGGAACGTTGAGGAAATCTTCCTGAGCAATCTCCAATTGGGAGACGTGTTCATCATCGCCGGGCGAGCCGTGAAGCTGGAGCGCGTTGGTTCGATGGAATGTTTCGTCACCGATGCGAAGCACGCCACGCCGACCGTGCCGCGCTGGAATGCGAACAAGATGCCACTCACAAACAAAGTGGCGGAAGAGATCGTGAGATTTAGAACCGAGATTCGTGCGCGACTTGAAGTCAGGGCGGGGCGTCCTCAATCCGCCGGAGACGAAGCGGCGAGGACACCATGCCCTACCGCTCTTACGACCTGGATTGCCGAGCGCCTCGACTGCGGACGCGCCAACGCTGATATCATCTGCCGTATTCACGCCGCGCAACATGAGATTTCGGAGATCCCCACGTCAGACTTTCTGCTCGTCGAGGAACTCCACTTCAGTGGACAAGAGGAAACTGAGTTGGTCGGCGAAAGCCCGAAGAAACGCGTCAACCAGGCGCGGCAACGTTTTATGCAAGCGTCGCGGCATTACTTCTTTCACACGCTCGTGGGCCGAGCCGCGAATGAAGCTCTGTCTCGCGTGGTGGCGCAGCGGCTGTCGCGCCTTCGCGGCGGCAACGCTGTCGCCACACCGGATGATTACGGCTTCGTTCTCACCGTGACGGCCGAGCAGCACTTCACGAGCGAAGAATTGCCGGTCCTTCTCTCCCCCGAAAACTTCGCGCGTGATCTCGACGAAGCGCTCTCGCGTTCACATCTGCTGAAGCATCATTTCCGTAACGCCGCGCAGGCAGGGATGATGGTTTATCGCAACTACTTCGGTGAGCGGAAATCCGTGCGCAAGCTTCAGTGGTCGTCCGAAGTGATCTTCAATGTGCTCCAGCAATATGAGCCCGACCACGTCCTGATGCGCGAAGCGAAGCGCGACGCCGTCCACACCTACATAGACATCGATGGGGCGATTGCGTTCCTGACCAGCGCGGCGATGAAGCCGATGCGCATCCGTCCGGTGTATCAAGTGCCACCGTTGTCGTTCGCGTTGTTCGTGACGAAGATCAAAGAGGCATTGCTCGTAGAAGATCCGCGCGAAACAAGTGAACGGCTGTTCAACCTGTGGTGGAGCAAGATTGAAGCAGCAACTCCGATTAAATCGTGAGCCGCACGCGTTTTCAAATCGGCGATGATCTTGACGTAGATGCGCGCCGTGCCGCGTGGTTCCCGAACGAGCGCGTGCTCGCGGTGGCGGACCTGCACCTCGGCTAC
>DATHEW010000745.1:0-10742 GCA_035318425.1 Candidatus Acidiferrum sp.
GGTTGACCCCAGCGGTCCCACAATCGCCGGCCTCAACGGAGTGAACGTCGGCGGGCTAGTGAACAAGGCCGCCTTCCAAACCATTCAATCAATTTGGTCCCGCAACGGCGGTGAACCAGTTCCAAAACCAACACTAACGAAAGAAGAAGACACCATGACTGAAGCTCAGGCTAAACAGTTGGCGGACGTCGTCACCGCCGTGGCTGCAATGTCCACAAAAGTTGACGGATTCATCAGCGCGCAGGCGAAGGCCGGCGCTCCGGAAGCGGGCAAAATCCTCGTCCTCGAAACGCAAATCGCCTCGATCAACGGCTTGCTCCAATTGCAGGCCAGGTCCGGCGCGAAAACGGTCGTCGAGAAGCACATCAACCTCGGCCGCATCCCTGCGCAAGCGAAGGACGTGATCACGAGCTGGGAAAACCTCATCGCAGCGGACGCGAAGAACGAAGCGTTGCTCGAAGCCATCCCGGTCAATCCCGCTCTCGCGCGTGTGGTCGGCAATGGCGGCGGTACCGGTACCACAACCACCACGACCGAACACGCGTTCGTTGTGAAGGCCAAGGAGTTCGCGAAGGCGAACAACATCGCCGACGCGATCGAAGCGCAGGCGAAGTTCGCTGGCACGGCGGAGGGCTCACAGCTCTACACGCAGTACGGCGAGTCGATCGGCAAGTAAGTGAAGCACGATCACGAAAAGGAAAACTGACTCATGCTGAAAATTCTCGCCGAGAACGCGAAGTTGATCACGGTGACCGCAAGTGTCGCCGCGGACCTCGCGAACAAAGAGGGCTACGTCGTCGAACAAATCGCGGCGTCCAACAAAGTCCAACTCTACACCACCGGCATTCCGTATGCCGTGCTGGGTGAGCGCATCCAGGGCTCTGACCAGTGGAACGCCTACGATCTTCGCGGAGGCGGCATCGTGCCGTGCGTCGCGGGCGGAGCCATCAACACGCCTTCCTACGTCAAGCCCGCCAATGGCGGCAAGGTCGTGGCGGGCGCGCAGAACGATCATTGCGTCGGCGTGAAGCGCGACCCGGTAGCGGCCTGCGCGGACGGCGAAGCGATCGGTGTCCATGTTGGCCTCTCTGTGATGCCCTAAACCCTGAATCACTCCGTTTTAACGCAAACCCATTATGCTCAACACTGCGACAGCAAACCCGGTCCTCTCCGGGATCTTCAACAAGTTCATGCGCGACGAGGCCGGCTTTGTGGCCGAGGTACTTGCGCCAACGTTCAACACGGCCCTCCAGTCGGCGCAGTACTATGTGTTCGACAAGGAGAACTTCCTGTTGATCCCGACCAACATCGAACGCGCACCTGGTGCGATCCATAAGCGCGTGGGGATGAAGGTCAGCGACGATAACTACTTCTGCAAAAATTACGGCATCGCCATGCCGGTGCCGGACGAAGATCGCCAGCGCTACTCCATCGCGCTCAACGCAGACACCGCCGCGATCAAGCGGATCACGGACATCCTGAAGGTGAACCGCGAACTGCGCGTGAAGACGCTGGTGACGAACACCGCAGCGGTTGCCAACGCTTCGCCCGCCATCAAGTGGAACGACTCCGGTTGTAATCCCCGCACCGATGTGGATGCCGGTAAGGAATCGGTGCGCAAAGGCTGTGGCCACCGTGTGAACACAATGGTGATCAGCGAAACGGTTCGCTTGAACCTCTCGCAGAACGCGGAAGTCCGGAAGGCGTTCCAGCTTGCGATCGGTGGCGTGCTCACGATGGAGATGCTCAAGGCATACTTCGAGATCCCGAACATCGTGGTCGCCGGCACGGTCCTCGCGACGAGCGCCGAAGGCGCAGCGACGACGGCGGATGACATCTGGACGGACGACGTCGTGCTCGCGCACGTGGAGCCGAGCCAGGACCTGATGGCGATGAACCTTGCGCGCACGTTCAACTGGACGGGCGTGGGCAGCATCGATGCGCCGGTGAAGTCGTGGCGCGACGACGATGCCGTGTCGGACATTCACCAGGCAGACCACGCCACGGCAGAGAAGATCGTGGCGGCGCCGTGCGGCTATCTGCTTACCGACGTGCTCGCATGATTCACCTGGGCGGCGCTGCGCGATGCGGCGCCGCCCACCTTTGTTTCCAAAAACTGAAACGCTGAAAAACTGAAATTCTGAAATCTGTTATGACAAAAATACTTTCTCTCCTTCTGTTCGTCCTCGCCGCTACGGCCGTATGGCTGAAAGGCTGGTCGATCACCGTGCTCCCTTTGGAATTCGTGCTGTTGATCGCGTCCCTCCTGCTTGTGTTGTGCGTCGTCGCGCCATTGGTGCGCAGCCGCCGCGTCCACGGCATCGGTGTGGCCAGCCTGCTGCGACGCTGCAGCCGGTTCGCAATGCTGCTGACGTTGGCGCTGACCTGGTTGGCGCCTGGGGCTGAGGCAGCGACCGTTCGGTTCCGGCCGTGGACGAACGTTCCTCCCGTTGTGACGACGCTCGCGGCCAGCAACCTGAACAACAACGAGTTCGTGCTGCAGCGTGGCCAGGGCGTTGGAGTCCAGGTGCGGGTCACGAACCCAAGCGGGACTGCCTGCACGAACCTGACGATTCCGTTCAACGTGACGGGCGACGGGACGAATTGGACGGAGTATGTGCCGTTCCAGTTTGTGTCTTCGCCGGCGTTCACCGCGACGAACAAGATCTACTTCACCAATCTCACGGCCGGCGATCCGGGACGGCTCAACAACACGTTCAAGATCAGGCCAGCGTGGATTTCCAACTACGGCGCCGGGACGATCACGATCTCGAACATCGGCTGGTCGTACAACAACGACTGATCGCGCCTCTCAACCGCAACGCAGTAACCGATTCTGATTATGCAGAAAGTCCAATTCAAAACTCTGAAGCCGGTGATCGTGGGCACGAACGTCGTGCCGCCTGGGAAGATCATCGAACTCGACATCGACGCGCCTTCCACAAGGAAGCTGTACGATACGAAACACATCGGCGAGCCGATCGCGCGCGCGCCGCAACAACAGCAGCAGCAACAGCCGCCGCCTCCACCGCCACTGAAATCCGAAGAGGTTCTTCCGCCGGCACCGACCGAAACGGCTCCTGCAAAGCACGCTGTTCCCGCGAAGCACGCGGCAAACAAGTAACGAAGCACTTTGCTGCGCGCGAACGCACTCCGCGCGCGGCAATTCGGGAAGCGGCCGGTGCGTCCCATAGCGCGCCGGCCGCCACTGAAACCAAACGCATAACGCACATGCCTCCGACAACGAAACCGCGTCCGCGCGCTGAGTCAGTCCTGGAACAAGGACTGCAAGGCACCGTGAAGTTTTACAACCAGCAGAAGGGCTGGGGTTGCGTGATCGCCGATGACGGTCGCGAGATCTACGTGAACTGGCGTCACGTCATCACGCAGGAGTTCAAACCGTTGGAGCCAGGCATTCGCGTTCGGTTCGATGTCGCGCATAGCGATCGTCCCTCGGGCGCTGGCTTCGCGCCCGGCGTCTGCGCCGTCAACGTGGAGAAGGACTAACTCGATGGACGCCCGCAAAAACTTCGCGCAGTCGGTGGTCCTGGCCGCGCCGGTGCCAGCGCTGTCCGGCACGCAGCTCACCGTCGCCTCCGAACAAGGCGCGTTGTTTCCGGCCGCGCCGTTCAACGCGACCCTTTGGCCGGCGAGCACAACGCCTACGGCCGCGAACGCGGAAATCGTGCGCGTGACAGCCAAGGCCGACGACGTGTTCACCATCACACGCGAGCAGGAAGGGACCACGGCCATCGCGATTGCGATCGGCTGCAACATTGCCGCGACCATCACGAAGAAGTTCGCGGACGACGTGGAGACCGCGCTCGCGGCCGTGACTCCGCTCTACGGCGCCGGATCTCCGGAAGGCGCAGTGACGGCTGCGCCTGGCGCGCGATTCTGGCAGACCGATACGAAGACCGACTGGGTCAAAGACAACGGCACGGGCAACACCGGCTGGCTGGAAATCATCACCCTTGGCTCCTGATATGAAGAACCTCTTTTTACTTCCCCTGGTGTTCGCCCTCGCGATCGCTGCGTGCCTCGCCGCTGATCCGAAGATCGGTCCCATCCCGGTTGTGCCGCGCGTGGACCTGCTGAGCGCCAGCAACGCACTGCGCGCATTGCTCACCGCGAACGACACCACCTCATCTAACGGCGCGGTGACGTTCACCGTGACGCTGGTGAACACGGCATCAAACGCGTGCTTCACGTTCAGCCTGGCGACGAGCAATAGCCTCGTCTCGCTGGTTATCGCCAGCGACACCACCACATCGAACGCATTGCGCACGCTGCTGATCGCGAATGACACCACGACCAGCAATGCCTTGCTCACGGTCATCACCGCGAACGACACCACTACCTCCAACGCGCTGCGGAGTTTGACGATCGCGAACGATACGACGACGAGCAACGGACTGCTCACCATCATCACCGGGAATGACACGACGACCTCGAATGCGTTGCGAACGCTGCTGATCGGCAACGACACGACAACCAGCAATGGATTAATCACGGCGCTCACGAGCGCGACGAACCTCCTGGCGATCGCCGGCCGCGCGGAACTGCTCTTCGCGAGCAACGCCCTTTACTCAGCTCTTGCCTCCGGAGGACAGACGCCGTGGGCAACGGACATCAATGGTGGAGGCCACCACTTAACCAACGTGGACACAATCACAGCGGGCGACATCACCCTCAGCGGCGGCATTGCTGCCGGCGGCACTCTAACGGCCGACGGTCTCGTTGCCGCGAGCGACGGGACGAACGGCGGCGCGCTCATTCTCTTCAATACCAACGGCGCGGCGGCGCATGTCATCGAGACGGGCGTGGACCCGAATGAAGTCACGACCAACATCGTCGCCAAGCGTTACTACAGCGGCGCGGTTTCCACGGTGCAGATGGACTACCGGACAACGTCACACCTGCTCGCGACCAATCCACAGACCGGGACCATCACGTTCCAGATGACGAACGTGATCCCGTCCGTGATCGGGCTCGCGGTCAAAAGCGTGGGCACGAACGTGACGATCTATTTCACCGCGCCGCCAGGTGTAGTGATCCAGTGGCCTGACGGTGTCACCAATTCGCTGAGCACGAACACGAGCTACATCGCGTTCGCCTGGCGAAGCAACCTCATCGAGATGACTTCCGCGAACTTCAAATGAGGACTCTGCTCACTCTTTTATTGGTCGCAGTCACGCTCAGCGCCTCGGCGCAGTCACGGCGGTTAACGCTGAAACGGGCGGCAGCCTCTGGGGGAGGCGCGTGTTCGCCTAGCTACGCGAATGCGGGCGGCACGGGCAATAGAACATCCATTATCACAGTCAGTCAGGCAGCGAACACGGTAAGCACGGCTGACATCAACTTTCTGGTTGATGGTGATACATCCAGCGCTGGGCGCGGCTTCTTTTTTGCACAACCGCAGGACGGCTCGACGTTTTGGATTCGGTTCGATTTCGGGAGCGGCAACGCCAAGGTAATCACGGAGGCGAAGTTTTATCAGGGCAACCAGTCGCACGGGACCTGGCAATGGCAGGGCAGTGATGACGGGGCAGCATGGACGAGCAGCGGCTCCTCGTTCACGTTGGGTGGCGCTGCTACCCAGACGCAAACTTCGCTCGCCGCCAACACGACAGCCTATCGCTATTATCGCATCCTTGGGTTGTCCGGCACCGCGAGCAACGCGGATTTTATTTACCAGTTCGAGTTCAAGCTCTGCCAGCCATGAGGACTATGAAGCTGCTGCGCGAGATCCTTTTTTGGTGGTTATTTGCTTTCTGCGCGGGCTATGCGCTGCACTCATGCGTGGCCGCTTCCACCATCGGCACCGAGGCGCTTGTGGGTTGGAATGCGGAGGCGGATTTCAGCGGCGGCATCAATCGACGCCCAGCCAATGCCAGCACGCAAAACCTGAATGCTGCCATTTTCATGTGGAGTCCCAAGACGAATCATACTGCGCCAGAATCGGCAGACGGTCCGTGTTATCCTGAGTATCAATTCCAAGTCAGCACGTCGGCTACGTTCGTGAATTTCATCGTGAACTTCCGCACCCCGGCGAACATGGAAAACCGGCTCTCACCCTTCACCAATGCGAGCGGGGCCATCCTCTCGAATGTGCCCATTTACTGGCGGGCACTTTATATCGGCACCAACGGATGGACGAATTGGACGGCCCCGACATGGCGTTTCTACGTTGGCGTGAACGCGACGAATTGGGACAGATCGATGCTCCGCGATGAGTCTTATCTCTCGAACGTGGCGGCAACCCGTCCCTACATCGGGATTCAGTCCAGCAACCGCGCTCCTTTCCTGACGTTCCTGCAAACCAACTACCCCTTTGGGTGGCTGGCGGTCACAGACGATGTGGCGCGTGTGACCAACTCTTACGGCGGGACGAACACTGAATTGACTTGGAGCACAAACGGAGGCGTATGGCCAACGGGAGCGAATTTTCCGACGAACGCACCGGATTTCCCGAAACTTGGCCGCGCGCTTTTGACCTACGCTTTGACGCGCGAACAAAGCCTGACTCAGTTCCTGGTAATCCAGTTCAACAAGCTGGTGCAGTGGCACACGAACGTATTTTTTTCACGAGCGGATTTCGGCTCTGCCCCGGATGTGTTCCCGACGTATCTTTTGGCGCTGGGCTTTGACCAACTGAAACCGCTGCTTTCCACGGCTCAGATTAACGGTGCAGTCATGGCCGCTGATCGCGCCTGCCGCTACGCCTTGCGCGGCAATAACCGTGCATGGAGCGGCCCGCCGCTTTCACCCAACACGCTCGATGATTCATTTGAATATTTGGAACAGTTGCTCGCTTGGTTCTCCATCGCCGAGCAAGGAACGTCTCACGCCTACTATGACATTCAAGCGTTGGGGACGTTAGCTCTTGCCTTTTTCAGCGAAAGCGCCGACGCGCGCCGGTTGCTCGACGTGTTGCTTAATTATGGAATTGCGCGCGGGCATTTCTCTGGCGGCTTCAACGTGATCAACCAAGGACGTGGCTACGCGGTACTGAGCACCGATGCTTTTCTGTGGAATTACATCAACATGGCGAAGGCGTTCCCGGAAGCGCACCTGGAGCGCACGCCAAACTTGCAGGGGCTGGCAGATTGGTATCCCTCTGTGACCCCTCCAGGATTTCGCTACAATCGAACTGCGCAAGGAGACGGCGGCAGCGGTGCGAGCACCCACATGAGCACCGCAACCTTTGGTCAAAAGCTCGGACTGTTCACAAAGAACGGGGAAGCATGGAAGGCGCACCAATCCGCTTTGGTTCACAACAATCTTTTCACCCCGCCAGGGGAAGTTTACTGGCACGACATGTGGCAAACGGCATCGCTTTGGCCTCCGCCCGATCCTGTCACTGCTCCACAATACAAAGTGTGGATCGAAGGCGGATGGGCCGTAGCGAGCACTAAAGCTCTCAACGATCCTGCCGCGTTTACGAATGGGATTGGCGTTGTCGTCTGCGCGCCGCCGGGGGGAAACCAAGGGACGGGTTATCACTCTCCTGAATATATCGGTGACGTTGAGATTTGGTGCGCCGGAGCAAACGTGACGGACTCAGGCGCGTGGACGCTCGGCGACTCGTTCGGGTTTGATGTTGATTCTCACAACATGCCAAAGATTAACGGGTATGGCCCGCGCGTCTCCTATCAATATGGCAAAGTTCAAACCCTTCCTTTCTACGCACGCATCATAGCCGCGACCAATACTGCTGAGTTTTTCTACGTCGGTTTGGATTTAATCAGAGCCTACACCAACGAGTACAATCTGAATCTTACGTCGGCGGTTAACATTGATCCGATCATTACGAAAATGGAGCGGCACGTGTTTTTCTCGCGAACTGGCAAGACACTTTCCATTTACGACAGTTGGTCCACGCGCAGCAACGCGGAGTTCTCGGTAAACTGGCCAGTAAGTTTTGGGCTGACCAATCTGACGGGGAGCAACTTCCAATACAGCGCCACAAATTTTGCAGGCCAAACCGTGAGCAACTTTGTGAGTCAGATCGCGAGCGGTTTGGCGCTCACGAACATGATCGGCTCCAATGTGCTGAGAAATCCCCGGACCGGTGTTTGGGTTTCGGACGGGTTGGACGCCAGCGGTTCCAGTGGTGGAGTGGAACGTCGCTGGAGAAATCACATTTGGTATCGCAGTAGTGGTGCGACAAGCAATGGGCATTCGTTGCTCGTCATTTCTTTTCAGGAACCCGGCAAATCCGCCCCAGTCGTCACACGGCTGGATGACAACACGTTTGCGTCTGTTTATGACGGGGTGACGGAGACAATCACGTTTGGAACGAATTACGCCGGGGCGAGCACTGTTCTGGTGGATCTGGATGTGGTGCAGAACCCGGAAGTCGGCGAGAGCGAACCGATCGTCAGCAGCTCTCGGGGCAAGATCATCAACGCGCGCCTGCGCGGCGGGAGGGTGAACTAATGTTCGGCGCGGTCCTTTCTGGAGCGGCGCTGTTCGGTGCAGCGGGCGGCATTGCGGCTGCATCGACGCTGCCGACCACCGGCACGAGCATCTCCTGGACGGTGTTGCCGGCGCGGAACATCTGCGGTGTGCGTCGCAAGTTCAGCGGCGCGATCCGGCTCTTCGACTTTGATTTCGCGCGGCTCGAAGAAATCGGGGACGGCGATGCGATCGCGTCGGCCGAGATTAGCCAGGCGCGACTCAGTGGTGCCGGCGAGCTGACGCTCGGCGATGTCGCCATCGTGAACGGAGCGAAGGTGAAGTTTGCGATCGCGGAGGGCACAGCCTGGTCAATGCATCGCCTGACGTGCGTCGCGGAAACAGCACTCGGTCGCACGCTGATCGGCGTCGGTCATCTCTTCATCAACTGACATGGCAGCCTTCGCAAAAACAAATCTGTCGATCGGCGACGCGGAACTCACCGAGATCCAGGAGGCACTGGAAAACCTCGGGCAACGCGACGCGGTTGAGAACGCAGTCGTTGCTCGCGATCGCTACGTGCGCGACCAGACGGCGCGCTACATCGTTCCAGAAGACACGCTCATGCGGCTGTGGTCCGCCTACGTGCTCTTCGATCTTTACACGCTGCTCACGGGTGAGATGCCGGCGAACCGGAAGATCGCCTATGACGAAGCGGTGAAGGAGATGCGCGAGATCCGCGACGGCGACTCAACCTATCCACTCGCCGAGGCACAGCCAGAGCGTGACACGCAGGGCGGCGCGGACTGGGGCGGCTGCAAGGAAATCTGATGAGCCACTTCGTTCCAACCCTCACCATCCTTGCGGCGCTGAAGACAGCATGCGAAGCGCTGGAGCTTTCCATCGGTGTGAGGTTGTTCGATCGCGTGGATTACTTTCACTCGCCCGATCTACTGCAGGCGCTCAAGCAACTGCACTCGTTCAAGAAGCGCGCCTGCTTCCTGGTGCCGAGCGGCGACGACTTCACTAACGCGAAAGCCGGCCGTGATTTGCGCAGCGATTGCACGCGCGAGTTCATCATGCTGCTCACGGACCAGTCCGTGTCCGGAGCGACGGCCGCCACAGTCGGCGATTCCAAGAATCCCGGCGTGGTCCTGATCAAAGACCTGGTCATCGAGTCATTGCTCGGCGCGAACCTCGCGCTGCAGCCGGTCCTCGTGCGGCTGCGGCCGATCGATGGCGCGCCCGTTATCATCTCGCTGGAAGATCAACCCAAGGCGCCCGGCCGCCAGGCGTGGCAGATCACGTGGCACGCGGACGCCGGCACAACCTCAGTCGCTGTTCCCCTATGAGTTACGCACGCCGCACATCCGTTTACCGTTTTGAATCCGAGACGCTCGACTTCAAGGGGCTGATCGCCAGCGAGGAAGGCACGATCAGCGCCGCGTCGCTGCGCTCCGTCGATCAGTTCGTCAAGACCTGCAAGAACTTCAACGTTTGGGACAAGCTGGAGGACGTGGGCCTGTTCGTTGGCGACCAACTCGCGGCCGCGCTTTGCAAAATAAAAGCGGGCGGCGGAGTAACGATCATCAATGACGGCTACATCGAGGGACTCTATGACGAGGGCGTCGGGATCATGGCCAGTGAAGACGGCTTCCTCGACACGGACGTGGTGATCAACGACGTCCTCGGGACTCGTGAATCCGGAGGGTTGGTCGTTTATGCGATGCAAGGAGTCGCGGAGGCCGGAGGCACACTGATCGGCAACGCGCAGACGCGGTTGTCGAGCGACGGCGCGGAGATGACGTTCGACTGGGGTGGCGAGACGGTGTTCACGAGCGTTGGGGCAGGATTCTACTCAGGCCAGATCGAGGCGGGACAACAGTTGTCTCGGCGTTACTTCAACAACGCCCTCGACAACCAGCCCGGTGGAGACACCGCGCAGGCCACCGACGATTCGCTCTATCTCCTCGCCAAGAATCAGGCCGGAGTCGCGGACCGCTACAGCGGCATCCTCGGCTTCTACGCCGTGACGCGAGGTCTCAACGTGACCGAGAGCAACTCACTTTACGTGGCCGTGCAGGCGCTTCAGGTCGCGCTCGGCCGCTCCGTGTAAACAACAACGACGAAAGGAAAAACATCCCATGCCCGCAAAACTCGGCGACGCCATCCTCAAAAAGAAAACAACCGGCCGGCTCTACTTCATGCGCAGCAACGCCGGCACGCTCGAAAGCAACTGGCTCGATTTCGGCAACTGCGTCACGGCCGGCTACAAGCCCGACGTGCAGCGTGTCGAACACATGAAGAGCGACGCCGGCTTCAAGCGCGTGGATCTCACGCTG
>DATHEW010000746.1:0-2053 GCA_035318425.1 Candidatus Acidiferrum sp.
GAGCGCCTGGCGACGCTCGAACGCGAGCGTGAGATGAAGCGCACGGGTCAGGTCACGTCGAGCAGCGATGCGCGCGTGCAGGAGTTCAAAGGCGCTGATTTTTTTCTCACAGGAAAACTCTCCGGCCTCAGCACCGCGAGTGCTGGCGCGGTCAGCGATTACATTCTGTATAGCTTCCAACTGATCGATGCGCGCACGGGCGCCATCGTTTGGGGCGATAGCGACGAGATCAAAAAGCAGGGCAGGGTGGACGCAGTTTATCGCTGAGCCATGCGCAAGCTGTTCTCCATTATTGCCGTGATCACCGTCACGGTCGCCGGCTGCGCCTCGAAGCCGCCGCGCCCGCCGCTGACGGGTGATCCCATCATCGACGGCAAGAATGCGATCCAGGTCGGCCCGAAGAAGGATCGAGTGTTGTGGGAATATCGTCTGGCGCTCGCGGCAATGCGGCGCGGCGATTACGTCGAAGCGAAGCAGCAACTCGACAGTGCGATCGCGCGCATTGGCGGCATCTACACGACTGACAGCGAGGCGAAGAAGGCGCGCGGTTATTTTCACAACGAAGCGAAGAAGACATTCATCGGTGAGCCGTACGAGCGCGTGATGGCGTATTTCTATCGCGGCATTCTCTACTGGATGGATGGCGAACCAGACAATGCACGCGCCTGTTTTCGCAGCGCTCAATTTCAGGACGCCGACGCCGAGAAGCATGAATACGCCGCGGATTACGTGTTGCTCGACTATCTGGATGGCTTTGCCAGCGTGAAGCTCAACGGCGACGGCAAAGATGAATTCGATCGCGCGGTGAAGAACGCGCGCGGCACGTCCGCGCCACCGGCTTACAACAAGAAAGCGAACGTGCTCGTCTTCCTGGAATTTGGGCGCGGCCCAATGAAATACGCCTCCGGCGCGCGCGCGGAACAACTGCGCTTCCGCGAGGAGCCTTCACCGGTGCGCTCGGTGAATCTCCGCGTGGATAGCCAACAGTATCCGCTGGTGCCTTACGATGACTTGCAATGGCAGGCGACCACGCGCGGTGGCCGCGAGATGGATCACATTCTCGCGAACAAAGTGGTGTTCAAAGACGTGACTAAAGGAGTCGCGATTGCCGCGGGCGTGACCAGCTTCATGCTTGCTGATCCAAACCAAATCGCGAAGCGCGGTTATCCGGGCGAAGCGGCGTTGATCGCCGGCGGTGTCGCCGCCGTCGCCGGCATCCTGACGGCGACGACGAAGACGGAAGCCGATATTCGTGCGTGGGATAATCTGCCGCGCTACCTGAGTTTCGCGCCACTCGAGTTGCCGCCGGGTGATCACAATATTGCCGTCGATTTCCGTGATGCGAGCGGTCGCACGATCACGACGAAAAAAGTGAAGTTCAACGTTCCGGCGAATGCGACGAAAGACACGGTGTTATTCGTCAGTGAACAGAACACTTAAACTTATGAAAAAAATGGTTCTCCTCCTCTGTAATGTGGCGTTGATCGCCGTCGTGAACGGTTGCGCGCGCGGCGGCAATTACGACCCGAAGAACACGGCGAAGTTTAACCAGGAAGACACGTCGAAATTCGTGCTGCTCGATGCCGGGGCGCAGAAATCCGTGACCTCCACCGGCATTCAGGAAGGCAAAACTTCCGACGGTCGCATGAAGGTCGTCGCGAATCTTCGCAACCGCGAGAATCGCCGGATCGAAGTCCAGGTGAGTTGCGTGTTCAAGGACGCGCAGGCTTTCTCCATCGACGAGACGCCGTATCGCACGCTGATTCTCGACGAGAATTCCACGCAGAGCGTCATGTTCGAATCGTTTCGCAAAGATGCAGCGAAGTACACCGTCCGTGTCCGCCAGGCGCGATAACAGGCAACCGATCTAGCAACTCGTCGGGACTTCCTGCAGCACCTCGACGCAATGCGGAATTGCGCGGTGAACAAATCCAAGGCATTCGACCGCGCCACTCGGCTTGCCGGGAAGACAGATCACCAGCGCGCGTTCGACCACTGCTGCAAGGCTTCGCGACAGAATCGCGTTGTGGGTGATCTTCATCGACTCGATGCG
>DATHEW010000747.1:0-2296 GCA_035318425.1 Candidatus Acidiferrum sp.
TTCCCGGGTTCGGCATGATCGACTGGCCGCGCTTCATGGCGAAGCTCTACGAAGTGGGCTACGGCGGGGCCGTATGCATCGAAGTGGAAGACGACACGTTCGGACGCGACCTCGCGGGCCGGCAGCGCGCAGTGAAAGTCGCGGGAAAATTTCTTCAGCCGTATTTTGCGTAGCCGCTCACCGCGCGCTCATTATTTACACGTCATGAAATACACTTACGAAGAACTTGCGAAGATAATCGACCACTCGCTGCTGCATCCCACGATGACAGATCAGGAGTTGGAAGAGGGCTGCAAGGTCGCGGCGAAATATGGCGTGGCGTCCGTGTGCATCAAACCTTACGCCGCGAAGCTCGCCGTGGAGTTGCTCCGTGGCACTGGTGTGATCGTAGGCTGCGTCATTGGCTTTCCTCACGGCAACAGTGCTACGGAATCGAAGCGCTACGAAACCGAGCTCGCGTGCGAGGACGGAGCGACCGAGATCGACATGGTCGTCAACATCGGCAAAGCGATGAGCGGCGATTGGGAATACGTCGAGCGCGACATCCGCGCCGTTTGCGATGAGGCCCACCAGCGCAGCGCGAAGGTGAAAGTGATTTTCGAAAACGATTACCTCACCAAGGGTGGCGCTGGCTTGAGCAGCGATGATTTCAAACGCAAGCTTTGCCAGATCTCCGAGCGCGCGGGAGCCGATTGGGTGAAGACATCAAGCGGCTATGGCTTCATCAAGCAGGCGGACGGCAGCTACAACTACAAGGGCGCGACCGAGCACGATCTCGCGCTCATGCGCGCTTCGTGTTCCGCAAAAGTCCAGGTCAAAGCCGCGGGCGGGGTGCGCGACCTCGATGGCTTGATCAAAGTTCGCGATCTCGGCGGCTCCCGCTGCGGTGCGACCGCCACCGCCGCGATGCTCGATGAATACCGGCGTCGTGAAGCTGAGGAGAAGACGGGAAGAGCATCGGCAACGACGAGCGATGGGAAAATCGGCGCGGGCGGCTATTGATCGAAGTTGTCGCAAACCGCTTGGCCTGTCCGCTCTCCGCTCTCAGATTTTGCGGCCACGTGGCGTGTTGCGGGGAGCATATTCGCGAACAATGCGGGTCGTGGCCGCGCGAGAACCGATGGCGTGGAGCAGATTGCACATCCCGGATTCAGTGCGAGACAAAAAGAGAAAGTCAGGCGACAGGAACTTGTTGCTGACGAGCGTCCTGGCGAGTTGCGTCAGTGCGTCCATGAACTTGCGGTCGGCAAAATCCAGGATTTGGTCAGGCTGCTTCAGCGGATGGAACTTGTCATAGAATCGCCGAATTTCATCCATTCCGCGGCGAACTTTGGGATCTTTCGCGCCGCGCTCATCACCAAAAAGTGTGGTCACGATGTCTTCGTAAAGCTCACGATCTTCCACCCACTCACGGGACCAGAATTGCGCGTAGCAACGTATCACTTCGGGTTTCAAATATTTAACGCACCCAAAATCGACAAGACCGATGGTACCGTCATCGTTCAGCAAATAATTCCCGGGGTGCGGATCAGCGTGGAGCGCATGCACTTTGAAAAGCTGAAAGAAAAAAAGCCGCATCAAAGCGATGCCAAGTTGATCGCGCAGTTCCTGTGACGGATGTGTTTTGAGAAAATCGTTTAAACGAAGACCAGGAACGCGCGACATCGTCAGCACCTGGTCACAACTGAACTCGCGGTAAACGCTTGGAACACGAATGCATTTCAGATCCGCGAGATGCTTTCGGAAGAAATCGATGTTGTTGGCTTCGTGAACGTAGTCCGTTTCTTCGAGAATGCCCCGCTCGACTTCGCGAATCACAGACGACTGCAGATGGCCGGTGAGTTGGATCGGCAATCCTGCGGTGCGAAGTATCTTGAAATCGTTCTCGATCGCGTCGCGAATCGCCGGATATTGAATCTTCACGGCTACCTCATCCCCGTGGTGTGTTGTTGCCCAATGCACCTGGCCGAGAGATGCTGCAGCGAACGGCGCTGGATCGAAGCTCTGAAAGACCTCCTCCGGGCTCTTTCCCAGCGCACCTTTGAACTGCGCGCGCATGAGCGCCTCGTGCATCGGGGGCGCCTGCATCTGTAATCCGGAGAGTTCTTCGATCCATTCATTCCCAAGCACGTGCGATTGCATGCTAAGCGCCTGGCCAAGTTTCATGATCGGTCCACGCAGGGATGCGAGTTCCTTCCGAACGCGCTTAGCGTTCCGTCCGTGAAAATCCTTTCGGCGAGCCTCTGCACCTTCATCGTTGAGGAAAGGACGTTGAAACTGATACGCGAGATAGCTT
>DATHEW010000748.1:0-3848 GCA_035318425.1 Candidatus Acidiferrum sp.
CGTAAAAATTGCCGAAGTCAACGGGCGGCGCGTCGTTGCTGAAACGCGCGAGGGGTCCCGTGTTCAGCGGCACCCACGGAATGCCGTAGCTTGGAATATTGTCCTGCTCCAGGTGGAAGTAGCTCAACGTCACACGCGTAGGCGTGCCCAAGCCGAATGCGACGGATGGTGCTATCCCCCAGCGTGTGTCTTCCACCACATCCCGGCCTGCCACGCCCGACTCGTGCCACATGCCGTTCAAGCGCAGCGCCGTTCCGGGAATGGGCGACTTCGGAATCGGTTGATTCACGTCCAGCGTGAGGCGTTTGTAATCATCCGTGCCTAGTCCGAATGAACCACCGTATAGATGTTCGAGATAAGGAGTCTTGCTGACCAGATTCACGCTGCCGCCGGTTGAACCACGGCCCGCGTACGAAGACGCAGGACCTTTGGCGACTTCAACCTGATCCACATTGAACGGATCACGCGAGTAACCGCCGAAGTCGCGGACATTGTCCACGAACATATCCGTGCGCGCACTGAAACCGCGGATGGAAAGGTTGTCGCCAGCGGGCACACCGCCTTCACCCGCCTGGTAGCTGATTCCCGGAACATTCCGCAACACGTCGCGCAACGAAGTCGCGTTCTGCTGCTGAATGAGCGCGCGGGGAACAACTGTGATCGTCTGAGGCACGTCACGGAGCGGTTCGGTGTAGCGCGGCGATTGCACACTGTCCGGTTTTACCGCATCGCCCATCCGCTCTTGTTGCCCTTTCACGACGACGTCCGGCAGTCTGGCGGGATTATTTGTGCCTGCGGAAACCGTCGGACTCGTTTGCGCGCTGGCAGCCAACGCCAGTCCATGCGTCATGATCAATGCTGTGAGTTTCCGGGCCCGGCTATCGGGCTTCGACCGCGGAAAAGGTTGAAAGTCGTCACGCTTAACGAGAGCGGTGCAGTGTTTCGTTTCTGAATTGTCCCCTGAATGCATCGAGCAAAAATAGTCAGCGCTGCAGACAGGGGCATTCGGTGGATTGCGTTTTTCTTCCGGTGCCTTGCGAATTTCGTCATCGATTGAACAAAAAACCGCGAAGAGAGCGCGCGGAGATCAATGTCGCCGGTTGGACCTCGCCAACAAGGGCAAGGGGTAAAGGCCGGGGCAGCATCCGAACGTTTCGTGGAACGCGGTGCTGAAGTGGCTGGAACTCGAATATCCCACTTCCATCGCCACTTCCGTCACGTTCATTTTTCCAGCGCGCAACAACTCGGCGGCCCTCTCCATTCGCAAGTCGCGCATGTATTGCGAGATCGTCTTGCCCATCTGCTGCGAAAACATCCGGCTCAGATAAAAGGAACTGCAGCCCACCTCCTTGCCAAGGGTCTCCAGCGAAGGCGGCTCCGAAAGGTCGCGCTTGAGAATGCTGATGACCCGGTCCACACGGTCCTGGGCCACGCGATTCTGTCGCTGACAGAACAGCTCTTTCTCTGGCGGCGCTTTGAACAAAAAGGCCGCCATCAATTCGAGCGTCTTGGCCCGGTACCAAAGCCTCTGCGCGCTGGCAAAAACGGGCGGCTGCCGCAAGCTCCCAACCAACTCCTGATGCTCGGTGGTGAGCCGGACTGGCGTGGACAAAGCGGCGGCGTTTTCACCCTTTAATGTTCTCTCAACAATCGGGTGCAGATGCGCGCGGTCGCCGTTGAGATGTTCTCCCATGAACGCGGGCGCGAGTTCCACCGTAAGGAATTGATGCCGAGCGCCTCCCTCGCGCGTGGCAGTCAGGAGGGCGTGTTCCTGACGGTAAAATCCCGCCGTCATTCGCTCGAACGCGACTTGCCCATCCTGACCCGCGATCGAGCCGCGGCCAGCCAGGTTCAAACAAATCTCAATGCTGCCGGGATGAAAACTCCTCCCCCAATCAAGCGTGTCCTTGGCCACGAAATCGTGCCACTCGAAGCTGAACCCAAGTTCCGTGTAATTCCCGTGAAGCTGACGCCATCCATCGCCAAATTGTTTCCAGGCTGGCGTTTCACTGAACGAGTTTGAAGTGGGCTCTCTCATGTTCTCGCTGAGAACGAGTCTCAATATCTTAGTTGCCAGTTGCGGGCAATCAAACTTTTCAGTGAGGGCACTGTTCTCTCGGGACGGACCGCGCCCTCTGCGAGCCGTAGCGCTTGCCAAAGCATCGTCACTTGGAGAATTTTGCGCCGCACCCGCGATTGCGTGCGCGAATTCTTTACGACAAATGTCCTGACGTGATCATTCCGTTCGTCGGAATAACGAAAACGAAAACTCAAACAACATGACAACGAACAACACCAACACCGTCCGACTGCACCGAGTGCTCCGCGCCAAGCCGGAGCGGGTTTATCGCGCGTTCCTGGATGCGGACGCGATGGCCAAGTGGCTTCCACCGAACGGATTCACCGGCAAGGTTCATCAAATCGACGCCAGGGTCGGCGGCACTTACAAAATGTCGTTCACCAATTTCAGCACGGGCAAGAGCATGTCCTTCGGCGGAAAGTATCTCGAACTCAAGCCGCACGAACTCCTCCGCTACGACGATAAGTTCGACGATCCAAATCTCCCTGGCACGATGATCACGACCATCGCCTTGAAGCCGGTCTTCTGCGGCACTGAGTTGAACATCACGCAAGAAGGAATCCCCGCCGTCATTCCCGCCGAGGCATGCTATCTCGGCTGGCAGGAATCGCTGACATTGTTGGCCAAGCTGGTTGAGGCAGAAATACCCGATCAGATGTAACCGAGTTTACTCACGCGAAGCGGCTGCGAGCGGTTTCATCAAAACAATGCGAGTGTCGTCGGTTTGCTTCGCACCGGGTGTGCTGCGACCGTCCGCAATTTGCTGTTCGAGCAGCTTTTTCAAACGCGCGGCCACGCCGGGATGTTGGGCCTGCACGTTCCGCGTTTCGCTGATGTCGTTGGTCAAATCGTAGAGTTGAACGTCAGGCAGGTTTTGCTTTCTGGCTGCGAGATCAACCGGTTTTCCCCAACCGCCGCTGCCCGGACACAGCTCGAGTTTCCATTTTCCGGGACGAATGGCGAAGCGTCCGTGGATGGAATGGTGAACAATCGTTTCGCGCACCGATTTGCTCGAATCCAACAACGCGTGCAGAATGCTCACACTGTCTTCACCTGCGTTGGCGGGCAACTTGCGCCGAGAATATACGCGCACGTGGCCCTCAGATCATTGAGGTCCGCCTTGTAGCCACGGAATCGTAGGAGCATTCAGAATGGGGCCGTTCAGGTTCGACTTCTCCGGCAGCGTCATGCCGAGGTGCCATTTGCCAATGCACGCGGTGAAGTAACCCTGTTGCTTCAAGAACGCCGGCACCGTCAGCCGATCGCGATCAATCAGCGGCGCACCGAAGCCGCCGAGCACTCCGCTCTGCAAGCGTGATCGCCAGATATATCGACCGGTGAGGATGCCGTATCGCGTCGAAGTGCAAACCGAGGAACTGCCGTGAGCGTCCGTGAAAATCATCCCGCTTGCCGCAAGCCGATCGAATTGCGGCGTGGCAATTTTCCGCCGCGGATTGAGGCACTTCACATCTCCATAACCGAGATCGTCCGCGAGGATGTAGACAATGTTTGGCCGTGACGCCTCGCTGGCCGCCAAGAAATGCCCCGGCAAAACACAGCTCAGAATAAACAAAGCGATGGAGGGGAAACGCATGTTGATGATGCTTCCCAGCACGCCCAATGGAATCAATGCGGCGGTGGAGTTCCCGGAGCGATTGCTTCGGTGCGTTTGCAGGCGGTCGCTTATTTCGGGTGTTTCCGCCAGATAACAAACGCGGGTAACACCAGTTCCTTCCGATATCCGGAACGGGACGTAAATTCAGCGATA
>DATHEW010000749.1:0-2479 GCA_035318425.1 Candidatus Acidiferrum sp.
GCTCCGGAATCGAGCGCCGCCGCACTTACGCCTCGCGACATCATCTCGTGAAGGCCATCGCCGCCGCCGAGCCGATCCTGGAAAGCCTTCGTTCACATCTCGATGTGATTCGATGCAGCACGGCAGGAAGTTTGCGCCGTCACAAGGAAGTCATTGGCGACATCGATTTTCTCGCGTCGTCGAAGAACCCGGCGAGCGTCATCGACTTCTTCGTGCAACAGCCGGGCATCATTGCCATCACCGCCCGAGGAGAAACCAAAGCGAGTGTCATGGTCGAAGGGGGCATCCAGGCGGACCTGCGCGTGGTGAGCGACACTGAGTTTCCGTTCGCGCTCGCGTACTTCACCGGCAGCAAGGAGCATAACATCGTGATGCGGCAGCGCGCGATTTCACGCGGCTTGCGGCTCAATGAATACGGGTTGTTTCGTTCCAAGGAAGAAACGCGCGATCCGAAGCTGCTCGTGCCGTGCGTGAGCGAAGAGGAGATTTTTTCGGAGCTTGGCCTCGCGTTCGTCGAGCCGGAGCTGCGCGAAGATTGTGGCGAATTTGAAGCCGCCGAACATCACAAACTCCCGCGCCTGATCGAGTGGACGGATCTGCGCGGCTCCCTGCACAACCATTCGAACTGGAGCGACGGACGCAATACACTCGAGGAAATCGCCACGCTCATGCAGGAGCACGGTTTGAGCTACTGGGCCGTGACGGATCATTCGAAGGCTTCTTTCCAGGCGAATGGTCTCGACGCGGAACGTCTGCGCAAAGAGATCGTTGCCGTGCGCGAGTTGAACAAAAAGCTGGAGGATTCCGGCACGGAGTTCCGGCTGCTCATCGGGACCGAGGTGGACATTCTGAATGACGGGCTCGATTTCCCGGATGATGTGCTCGCCGAACTGGATGTCGTCGTTGCGAGCATTCATCAGGGCTTCACGCAGACCGAAGCTGAAACCACGAAGCGCCTGCTTCGGGCCGTGGAGAATAGGTATGTCCACATGCTCGGGCACCTGTGCGGGCGGCTCTTGCTGGAACGCGAAGGCTGCAACGTGAATTACCGCGAGATCATCGATGCCTGCGCGGCGAATGGGACGTGGATCGAATTGAACGCGAGCCCGTATCGCTTCGACATGGACTGGCGCCATTGGAAGTACGCGAAGAGCAAGGGAGTGAAGTGCGTGATCAACTGCGACGCGCATCGCTTCGAACACGTCGGCTATCTACGGCTCGGCGCAGGCATCGCGCGCAAAGGCTGGCTGACGAAAGCGGATGTGGTGAACACCTTGCCGCTGGCTGAGCTGCGGGAGGAATTGCAGCGCAAGCGGAGCCGATCCTAGGCGGCCGGCATCCTGAGCTTCGGCGGCTCGGGGGTTTTCCACAAATCAGCCCGCTGGCCGTCAAATCGTCGCGTGGCAGCGGCGCGGAATTCGTGATCGAGCTTGTTCTGCGCCCAGGTAAGGAAGATCACGCTCTTCGCCAGCATCAAGCCCCCCGACACGATGCTGCAACACGGCGCGACGAGCAGCGGCAGCACGAGCACGTAAAGAACCGTCTTGGTGAGCGCGTGTGTGGGCTTGGCTGAGGTGAGTCCGAACCACATCCCGACGCGGCTGACGGCGAACATATCGAGAACGAACCATCCGATGCTGAAGCCAACGAGGATGAACACCGCGAGCGGACTCCACGATCCTGTGTTCTGAGTGGTGATTACAGCAATCTGGGCGATCATCAGAATGGTTTCCGTGATGACGAGCACGAGCACGGGGCGGAAGAACCGGTCCTTGATCGCGAGTTGCTGGCCGCGAACGATCTGGCGAACGTTGAGCGGAGTCGAGAGCAGCAGTTCCATTGCGCCGGAGCTGCGCGCGTCCGCAAATGAGTAACACGCTTCGCTCGCCACCCACACGTTGATCACGAAGTGCAACAGCACCGCGCCGCCGAAAAGAATCCATCCGATGGTGGGATCGCCCTGGCCAAAAGCCCACGCGGCGAGCGCAATCGCCACCGCAAACCACACTACAATCCAGAGCGATTTACTTCGTTCAACATGGCGCGAGGTGAGCCACCAGACTGGATTCGCCGAGAGCAGTGCTGAGCGGCGCGCTCGTTGTTTCGGAGATTCGGCGCGCGTCGAGGCGCGACGGCGTTCCTTTCCAGTCTCCTGCCACACGCGCGGCAAGAGCAGGCTGGCCGCTAGCAGCGCAAGCCAGCTCGCGATGTTCACCACGATGATCGATTGCCAATATTGGTGCGCACCAGTGACGTAATCTCGTTCAAACGCAACGAGCATGGCCGTGGTGGGACTGAAGAGCGCGAAGAGATTCAAGTTCGCCGCGCGTTGAACGAGAGGGAACAGCACAACAGGAATGGCGACGAGGATCACCGTGCCAGCCCAGGCCTTGCGTTCATCCCTGCTGATGGAAGAGACGAGCATTCCCGCGGCGAGCGAAAAGAAGAGGGTGTTCAGCAGCGCGAGCACGACACGCCA
>DATHEW010000750.1:0-2317 GCA_035318425.1 Candidatus Acidiferrum sp.
CGTCTGGACGGCGGAACACTGGATGCCAATGGCATCGTCACATTTGGCTCGTTCGGATCATTGGCCGTTTTCGAACTCATCAATGGCGCGACGCTCGCCGGCAGCAATTTTGTCAACGCCGCGACCTTTGTCTGGAGCAACGGTTGGATTGGCGGCGTGTTCACCGTCGCGCCGAGTGGCGTGGTCAACATCACCGGTCCAGACAACAAGTGGTTGCACGATTCCGCACGTTTTGAAAATCGCGGCCTCGTGAACTGGACCGGTCCAGGGCCAATCCTCGGCCATACCTTCAACGGCCCGGCGACGATGCTTAACCTCAGCAACGGCGTGTTTCAAATCGCGGCAGACGGTGTTCCGTTTTCCCGCTACTACGGTTATCAACCGTTCTTCTTCGTCAATTCGCCGGGGGCGCAATGGCGCAAGACGAGTGCGGGCACCGTCCGCATTCAAAACCTGTCATCGACATTACGAGGTGATCTGCGCATCGACGCCGGCGTGATGGAGTTCAACACGCCGACCACCATTCTCGAAGGTGCGCGCATCCGCGGCGCGGGCCAGCTGCACCAGGTTGCTGACGGGATAACGCTCGATGGACAAGTGACGCTCGACACCATCGCTTATGAACTCATTGGCGGCGATTTCACCTCGGGCTCCAACGGTCGCCTCCGAACCTTGAACGGCGGTCTTTTCGATTGGCAGGGCGGTTGGATTCGCGGCGTGTTGACAGTGACGAACAATGCGCAGATGCGAATTAGCGGAACGGCTACCAAGTTTCTCGCTGACAACGCCGAGTGCCACAACTACGGCACGATCACCTTTGCGAGCGGTCAGGTGACCGGATATGGCTACAGTGGGCCGTCCACGATTCGGAACCGTTCCGGTGGGCGATTTATCGTCGTCACAAACGTGACGCTCGGGGGCTACTACTATTATCACGATTGTAATTTTATCAACGACGGCACCGTCGCACTCGGTTTGCCTGGCGCGCAATGGACCGGCCAGGGCTGGCGATTCACGCAAAGCGCGAGCGGGTCGGTTGAACTTCAGTTGGCGGGCACCAACGCCGCGACACAATTTGGACGTCTCGCTTTCGATCGTGCGGCGGACCTCGGCGGTTTTGTGCGCGGTTCTCTTGCGAATGGATTTTCGCCGACGGCCGGGCAGCAGTTCATCTTTCTGACGGCCCCGGTTTTGAGCGGTGGAATCACGGCCGGCGTGTTGCCTTCGCTCGGCAACAATCTCACGTGGAGCGTGGATCAGAATAACACCTCCATTTCGCTGCTCGTCGAAAGCAACACCGTGTGCGCGCCGCGTCCCGTCGGATTGATTGCGTGGTATCCGGGTGAGAATAGCGCCTACGATGTGCTTGGAACCCACACGGGAACGCTGCTCGGCACGCCCGGATTCGTGGCGGGCAAAGTCGGGCGCGCGTTTCGATTCAATGGCACGGACAGTTCGGTCGATCTCGGCCCGTGGTTCAACCGGCAGACGTTCTCGTTCGCGTTGTGGGTGAAGGAAGGGGATTCGCAGCAGGCGTACGCCGACATCTTCGACAACAATCACACCGGCTCTCGCAGCTTCGTGATGCAATGGGCCAACAGCGGCCACACCTACGCATTCGGCGGGGGACTTCCGGCGGTGTATTTTGACCTGACTCCCGGCGTGTGGCAGCACGTGGTGGTGACGCGCGAGCCGGGCTACACCTTGAGCGTGTATGTCGATGGGCAACTCATCCAATCGGTTACGAATTCAGCAGACATTCCTTACGACGGTTCGGAATTTCTGCGGCTCAGCGCCTGGGGTGGCGGCGGTCGCCAATGGAATGGCCAGCTCGATGAGTTTCAAATCTATGATCGCGGACTCAGCGCCGCCGAAGTGACCGCGCTCTACGCATCGGGGCGCGCTGGTTTGTGCAACGACGATCTGCCGATCCTGACGTGCGTTCCGCAGCCGAGCGGACTCATCGGTTGGTGGCCGGGTGACAATACGACGAACGATCTCACCGGCATCAGCGGCGGCGCGACGCTGCTCAACGGCGCGGGCTTTGGCCCGGGACTTTCCGCGCAAACCTTCAGTTTCGACGGGGCCGATGATTTAATTTCCGTTGGCAACGTTGCCGGTCTGCAAAGCGCGACCGAGGTGACGTTGATGGCATGGGTGTTGAAGACGCCCGGCGCGGACAATATCGGCGGCATCATCGGCAAGTGGGACGCGGCTGCAAACACAACGAAGAACAGTTTCCTCCTGTTCAACGGCGAAGCCGATTATGTGAACCGCGGCGGACTTCAGCTTCAGTTTAGCGACGGCTCTTCGGTCG
>DATHEW010000751.1:0-2161 GCA_035318425.1 Candidatus Acidiferrum sp.
GCGTGCCGCGCCTGGCCCTGCGGACACAGCCGCGTTCCGTAGCGGTTATGAGGTGGCCACTACGTTGTTGGCAACGTGGCGAGCACCGGCTTCGTGGGCGGCGACCCGGCAGCGCTCTCAGCCGTCAGCTTTTTGACAAGCACCTTCGAGTTGCGCCCGCCGGAATCATACTTCTCACGGCGCCCCGGCGGCAGATCATCCGGCGTGCCTTCGATGAACCCGCCCTTGGACTGAAAGTAGGTGAATGCTTGCGTGGAAAGTGTGATCAGTTCGCTCACGTTCAGTTCGCGCGCCTTGGTTTCGACGAATTGAATCAGCTTCCGACCGATGCCCTGGTTCTCATGACCCGGATTGACGTAGAGGAACGCCAACTCGCCCTTGTCCTGTTCCGGGTAAACGTGCAACGCCACGCACGCAACCGGGTTCTTATCGATCTCGAAAATGTAATAGTCGTTCAGTTGCTTCTCGATCATCGCCCGCGTGCGCTTCAACAACTCGGCGTTTGCCACGGAGTCTTTCGTCAGGCGCTGGATGGCGCGGATGTCTTTCCGCATCGCGCGGCGAATCTGCTGATACTCGTTGGCGTAAATGAGCGTGCCGATGCCGTCGTTGGAAAACACCTCGGCGAGCAAACACTCGTCAACGCGTCCATTGATCACGTGAACACGCGGAACGCCGGCCTTGCACGCGAGCACGGCCTGCGTCGCTTTGGAAACGAGATCGGGACTGAAATCTTTTTTGCCCGCGCCGCTGAGCGCCTTCTCCAAATCGCTCGCGATCATCTGACGGATCAGTTGTCCGCGATAAATAATTCCGTCCGCCGCGATGATGTAAATCAGCTTCGACGCCTTCAGTGAATCCGCAACGGAGACCGCCATGTGGTCCGAGTTCACGCGATACGTCCGGCCCTCGCCGTCAAAACCCAGTGGCGGCACGACGGGGATAATTCCTTGCTGCAAGAGCGTCGAGAGAAGTTCGGTGTCCACGCGCTCGACCTTGCCGGTGAAAAGATGGTCCGCGCCGCCGATGATGCCCATCGGATGAGCGACAATGGCGTTCGTGCTGGCGGCGCGCAAATCGTTCGCGCTGAGACCTTCCAGGATTTCGTGCGTGAGACGATTCGCCGCCGTGAGCGCAAGCTTCAACGTCTCCGCATCAGTGATGCCCGCGCCATCGAAGTCAGATGCCTTGACGCTTTGCTGTTCGGCGAGCGCTTTGATCTGCGCCGCCGCGCCATGACAGATCACGATGCGAATGTTCAGCGAACGCAGGACGGCGACATCGAGAAGGATGTTGGCGAAGTTTTCGTCGGTGACGACCGCGCCATCGAAGCTGAGCACGAAAATCTTTTCCCGAAAGCGCGGGATGTACTGAAGGATGCCGCGGAGATCAGTCGGTTTCACTTTGGATTACGGAAGCGGTCGTCACGCTGCGCAATAAGTAGTCAGCCGCGCGCGGGATTCAACAGATATTTTCATTCACGTGGCGCACGCGAGCTTCACCGCGCTGCGCACCGCGGTGACCAGCGCCGCTACACGCAGGTTCATTGGGAAATCGGAGGGCGCTTCGAGCGTGTAACTCAGGCGCGTCTTGTGAGTGATGAGGTAAAATGCTTCGGCCCATTCGGGGCGCAACGCCGGATCAATGTTCGGGCGAATGATTCCATCCAAAGCGTCTCGCCCATCGATGAGCGTGCTGTGGTCGATGGGACAAATCTCCCGCACGGCAGCGACGATCGGTTCGGCAAACGAGTGGGCCTTGTCCAGATTTACCTCGTAGAGATAAAATCCGTGCGCCTCCCAGTCTTCGTGCAGGCAAAGGCAAAAGTCGAAGTTGGGCTGCTTCTCCAGCCACGCGATGTGCGCCCGAACTTCGGAGGTGCGTTGATGGCGGTAGTCGCGATTCAAATCCACGCCCTGCCCTGACTCGCGCGTGTTCAATGGAAAGCCAGTGGGATTCAAACACGGGCAAAGCCAGATGTCGGCGCAATCGGGCCAATCATTGCGTTGCAACAGTTCGAGCACAGCGAGCGGCCCGGCCGGTTCATCGCCGTGGATACCAGCGGAGATGTAGATGTTCATCGTCGCGCGCGAGACCTGACGCCTGAGGGCAAACAGCCGCGGCGCTTGGGTGGAAGGAATATCCTCAGCAATCCATCCGT
>DATHEW010000752.1:0-2408 GCA_035318425.1 Candidatus Acidiferrum sp.
CGTCCGCCCAGTTCGTTGATAGCATTGACCACCTCGGGATTGATTTCACGCGAGAGCACTTGCTCCACGACTTGCACCGCCGCCTCGTCCGTTACGCGCTGGCCCTGGATGAAGTTCGCTCTCAATCCCGCTTTCTCCATCGCGCGCGTGATCGCTTTGCCGCCGCCGTGAACGACGACCGGGTTGATCTCCACTGCTTCCAGGAACACGATATCTCGAGCCACGCCGGCGCGCACCGCAGGGTCCTGGGAATCCATAAACGAGCCGCCGTACTTGATCACGAACGTCTCGCCGCTGAACCGCTGCATGTACGGCAGCGCCTCGAGAAGCACTTCAGCTTTTGAAATCAAATCCTGCATCTAACCTCCCAGAGTCGCCGGGTCACTGACATCGCCCTTGTTGAAATCGACGTACTCCTCGGTGAGATCGGCCGCGTACATCAGAGCGCTCGCGGCACCAAGATTGAGATTGATGTGCAGGTCGAATTCTTTCGCGGCGACGGCGCGGCAGAGATCCTTGAACGTGGCGTTCGTTGGTTGCCCTTTCTTCAAGCTCCAAATGATGCCGCGCGATTCGGGCGCGCTGTAGCCGATGTCCACCTTTTCCTCGACGACGGTAGCGCGTGAATAACCCAGAGCGTCAATGATACGGCCCCAGTTCGGGTCTCCACCGAACCAACTCGTCTTCACGAGCGAACTGTTCGCCACGGCACGCGCCGCGGCATCGGCATCGGAAAGATTCTTTGCGCCACACACGCGCACCGTCACGAAACGCGTCACGCCTTCGCCATCACGCACAATCATCTTCGCAAGCGCGAGGCAGACATGATTCAACGCCACCTGAAAAATCCCTAACTCGGACGAACGCGCGGTGAGCCTGTCGTTCTCAGCCAATCCATTCGCCAGCACCACCACTGTATCGTTCGTGCTCATGTCGCCGTCCACGGTGATGCGATTGAAGCTCTGCGCCACCGCCTGTTCCAGGCACGACTGCAATGCCTTCGCCTCGATCGCCGCATCGGTCGTGACGAAGCAAAGCATCGTGGCGTGCAACGGCATGGCAGCGGGTCGTTTTCCATTCGCACTCATGCCCGGTTGGATCATGCCCGCGCCTTTGCACACGCCCGCCACCCGCACATTTCTGCCGCCGAGCTTGAACTCGATCGCGACCTGTTTCGGACGCGTGTCGCTGGTCATGATCGCTTCCGCAATCGTTTCCGCGCTCGCACTGCTTGCGCTGACCAACTGAGATGCCGCGACAATCCCGCGTTGCACATTCTCCATCGGCATCAATACGCCAATGCGTCCGGTGGATGCGACCAGAACATCTTCTGTGCGCACACCGAATTGCGCCGCAGTCAATGCAGTCATGGCCTCGGCATCGCGCATTCCTTGCGTGCTGGTGCAGGCATTTGCATTTCCAGAGTTCACCACGATCGCGCGTGCCGAGCCGAGCTTCGCGCGTTTCATGGAAACTTTTACCGGAGCAGCGCAGATTTGGTTCGTCGTGAACATTCCCGCAGTCGTTGCCGGTACTTCCGAGAGGATGATGGCGAGATCGCGCTTCGCGCCCTTGTTAGAGCCCTTGCCCGTGCCAAGGCGTTTGATGTCGCAGAAGACAGCGCCACCCACAAATCCGCGCGGCGCGAGCACGCCACCAGAGACATCCGTGAACTTCAATTTCATGGGGCGCGAAGTGTGTAGAGAGGTTTTGCCCAACGCAACTTTTTGCGACGACGCAATCACGCGCCGAGTTGATTGCGAATTGCTTCGGGCATCAGCGGCAGCGATTCGGGATATTTTTCCGCGATACGGATCAATCGAGTTCGTCCTTTTTCCGTTTCGACAATCGCCGCTGCGGATCGCTCCACGCCCAGAATTTTGCCTGAACCAAATCCGGAAGTGCGGCGACTCTCAAGCTGACCCCAAGCGTTTCGCGCATTTCCGCCCGAGCCGGAAACTCGGCGTATCCGCTAGTCTTTCGTAAACTGAATACGAAGCCGCCTCATTTGGACGCGCCGAAGGAGTAAAGGTTCTTGGCGGTGCGGATGAGGATCGTTTGGTCGATCAGCGCGGGCGTGGACAGGATTTGTTCGTTGAGTTTGTTTTGGGCCAGGATCGTTGGGGTGTCGGTGGTGGCGTCCATCACGGTGACGACTCCTTTTTCCGAGGCGAAGTAAACGCGGCCTGCGGCGGCGACGGGTGAGGCCCAATAGTCATCGGGGGCGTTGATCCGTTCGTCCTGGTAAATGGGTTCGCCGGTTTTAGCGTTTAGGGCCGTGACGAAGCCGCCCGATTTCACCGTGAAAAGGCGGCCCTTGTAGTAGAGCGGGGAATTGCCATAGGGAAGGCTGCGGACGCTGTTCCAGGCGACCCGATCCCCGCAGAGGCCGGGGCGAATCGCGCGGA
>DATHEW010000753.1:0-2868 GCA_035318425.1 Candidatus Acidiferrum sp.
GCAGGAATCGAATCGAGCGCGAACACGAGATCGGTTGTTTCAACCATCAACAGCACCAATGCGAGCGGCGTGAGCACGCGGCGGCCATCTTGAATCAGAAAAAATTTCTGCCCATGAAAGTCCGGTGCGATAGGAAAGAAGCGCCGCGCAAGCCTCAGCACCAGGTTGTTTTCAGGCTCAACCCCGCCTTCGCCGGCAAAGGCCATCTTGATGCCGGTAAAAACAAGGAACGCTCCAAAGATGTAGAGCACCCAATGAAAAGCGGCCACTAGCGCGGCGCCGACGCCGATCATCACACCGCGCATCGCGAGGGCGCCCAGGATTCCCCAGAAGAGAACGCGATGCTGATACGGAGCCGGCACGCGGAAGTAGGAAAAAATCATCGCGATGACGAAGACGTTGTCCATCGAGAGTGACAACTCGATGAGATAGCCGGTGAGAAACTCGGTGGCGTGCTCGCGGTCTTTCCATTTGGCCAGGCCGGCGGCGAAGGCCATGGCGATGACAAACCAAACGGTCGTCCATGCGAGCGCTTCCTTGAACTTGACGGTGTGCGCCTTGCGATGAAAGACGCCGAGATCAAGCGCCAGGAAAATGAGAACGCACGCAATAAATCCGGCCCAGTGCCATGGCGTAATCGTGATCTCGGCAAACATTCGCGGCGAATCGTCTCTGTGAATTGCGAAAAGGCAATTGGAATTGCGGCGAAGAGCGTTCCACGGGCTTCCAGATGAGTTGCATCCCGCCGTCCGTCACGACAAGCTGTCCGGCGTGACCTCTCGAAGTTCAAAACCAATCGGCGGCCGCAGCAACGTGCGTCGCATCCGTGCAGCGATGATGTATGGCTCTTTGCTCGCCGTGATCGCGGGAATGACGAGCGGCTGCGGCACGTGGATGAATCATCACACCGGCGACCATCATGTTTATGGCGGCGTGAAGCGCGACTGGCGGGACATCGGCGCACAGGAAACGCCCGAAGCAGTCGCGATCGTCACCGCGCTTGATCTTCCGTTGTCCGCCATCGCGGATACACTCTGCGCTCCGTGGGACATGGCAAAAACGGACGAGTAGCCAGCCGTCTTCGCCTCCTTTCCTAATCTTATTCGTAATCCTTTTCTTAATTTCTCCCGGTCGGGGATGAGATTAAGAATACGATCAGGATCAGAATTACGAACGATCGCGAACCTTCGCGACTGATTGTCACTTCGTCGCGGTTGCGGGCACATCCACTCTCTCGATCACGCTGAGCATGCGCCGGATGTTCGAGGAATAATCACGGAGAATTAAAACCTTGCCGCCTTTCACCGCGATCACGCTATTGGGCAGTCGCGAGAAGGGAGTAACCATTCCCTGTGCTTTGTCTGCGGTAATGTGACGAAGCTTCACCGTGCGCTGCATGTACGAATCGGAATCCGGCAGCAGCTCGGCGGGCAGGCCGATCTCAGGCGGCGTCTCCCTGGTCGCCTCAGCGGATGGCACGGCTTTCACCACGTCATCGCCCTTGTAAACGATCGTGATGCCTTGCTGTGCAAAAACCGTATCCAGTAAACGCAGTACTTCGATGGGGTTAAGCGGTTGCTCATTGCGGAAGGAAACCTTCACGTTCCCAGGCACGTTCGGGGCGCGAAGGACGGTTCGTTTCGTGATCTCCTGATAGTGATCGAACAACTGCCGAATATCAGCTTCGCGAAAGCTCATTGCCCCCGTTTGAAAACTCCTCACGGCATTCGTACCGGTTGGCACGTCGAAGCTGCTGAGCGTATTGCGCGGCGAGGGGTTAGGCGCGATTGCGGTGGAGCAAGCGGTGAGGACGAGGCAAAGCGCTGAAAGTGCGAGCAGTGTTTTCATGAATATTCCTCAAAACCCCAACATGTCAGTGGCTACGAATTGCAGCCGCTTCGAAAGCTAAACACCGACCGTGTTCAGCAGTTGCGTTTGTAGAATTCCGCAGCAACTGGCCTACAGCGCCTGCTCCGCCCGGTCTCCCGTGCGGATGCGCACGGCTTCTTCGATCGCGGTGATGAAGATTTTCCCGTCGCCGATTTTTCCGGTCTTCGCAGCGGCCACTATTACTTTAACCGCGGCATCCACCTGATCATCCGCCAGCACAATCTCGATGCGCACCTTGGGAAGAAAATCCACGGTGTATTCGCTGCCGCGATAAATCTCGGTGTGCCCTTTCTGGCGGCCGAAGCCTTTGACTTCGCTCACTGTCATGCCGACCACGCCGATCTCGTGCAGGGCGTCTTTTACTTCGTTGAGCTTGAAGGGCTTGATGATGGCTTCGATCTTTTTCATAACGTAAATCCTCAGTCACTGTAGGCGCGCTCGTTGTGTTCGGCCAAGTCCAGGCCGAGGTCTTCCTGTTCCTCGGAAACGCGCAGGCCGATCGTGACCTTGATGAATTTCAGGATGAGAAACGTAGCCACGCCGGAAAAGAGCATCGTGAACACTACGCCTTTGAGTTGATTCAAAAACTGCGCGCCGCCGCCGGCCAGCGAGAGCGCGATGCCGTTCACCTTGAACGTGCCGTCGATCGCCGCATTGATGTCTTTGGATGCGAGAAATCCCAGCATCAACATGCCGACCGTGCTGCCAAGTCCGTGAACACCGAAGACGTCGAGCGAGTCGTCGTATCCAAGCTTCGCCTTCAGTTTCGTCACGCCGAGGAAACAAACCACTCCGCCTGCCAGACCGATCAGGAAAGCGCCAGGCACCGTTACAAAACCGCTCGCGGGCGTGATCGTGGCGAGGCCTGCCACCATGCCGGACGCGGTGCCGAGCACGCTGGGTTTACCGCGCACCATCCACTCGGTCACGGCCCAGCCCAGTGCGCCCGCCGCGGCAGAAAAATGAGTAGCCGCAAAG
>DATHEW010000754.1:0-23458 GCA_035318425.1 Candidatus Acidiferrum sp.
TGCAGCGTATCTTGCTGGCGATAAACTTGGAACGACGCAAACGCTGGCCGTCGATGCCGCGCCGCTCCGCCTTCATTCCTGGCGCGTGCGCTTCGTTCATCCTCTCACGAGACAGCGCGTGGAATTCATTGCGCCGACACCTGATTGGGGTGAGTTGGAGCGATGAGGCGAGTTAATCCGTTGATCCAGTCATCTCGCTGAGCAGTTTGAAGAACCCACGCTTGCGTTCGGAGCTGATTCCCCAGTTCACCGGAACACTCTGATAACCGTCCTCGAACTTTTCATTCTTTATCCGAAAATCGAAGTAGCCCCACGACGCATGCTCGCTCACGGCGGCCACGAAGTTGTTCAGCGGCTTGTTGAAATCAAAATGGTCGTCTTCGTTGAACACGATGGGCTTGGCCGTGAATCCCGGAACGGCGCGGGTGGCACGAACCATTTCAGTGATTTTCTTCGGGTCGGAAATGCCGTTGCCGTGAATAAGAAGAAAGTCGGCCGCGCGCACCACGTTCTCTTTGGGAATTGTTCCACCGCCGTAGGACGTACTAACGAACAGGCGACGATGGTCGCGCGTCGTACTCTTCACGCGTTCGATCAACTCGTGAACGCGCGCGGGCTGAAGAATCGCGTGGTCGTAACGGACGTTGGACTCGTTGTTGATCTCCACGAGCACGTGGCGATAGCCGCGGTCAAGGACCCATCTCGTGGCATTGTCAGTCGCGCGAATCACGGCGGCTTCGTCGCGCACGCGTTCGTCCTGGCCGAAGTAGAAGTAGCCGAGGATCACCACCATGCCGAGTTCGTCGGCGCGATCGATAATGCGTTCGAGGCGACCCATGTAGTCTGCGCGTAACGAACCATCCTCACGAATCGCGGAGTTGTGCCACGGCTGCGTGCTCGAATAACCCTGCGGTGATCCGCCCTGAAGATTGATCGTGAAGGCGAGCAGACCGTGCTTTCTCCATTCCGGCATCGCGGCGATAAAATCACGCGAATTGCGCTCGGCGTCCCACTTGCCGGTATCGGGATAAGCCAGCGCGAAACCGTGTTGGTGTTCAAGTCGTCGAAAATGCCCTGGACCATCCGCGAATTGAGCAGCAGTCCTTCAATACGATGACGCTGCCATGTGCGTCCGGCGTAAGTGGGTTTGCCGTTGATGTGAAAATCTTCGCCAGAGATGGAAACCGTGCTCCGGCGTTCAGCCGCGTGCGCAGCAGTCGCAAACAGCAGCGCGGCGATGAGACAGCGCAGGTGGTTCATGGCGCGACGCTATCGGCGCCAAACCTGGCGAGACAACGCACAACTCAAGCAGGCAAACGCATCAAACCGCGAAGCGGCAGTTAATGGCCTGTTGCGCATGTAGCGCGGACCACTCGATCTGCGCCACGAGATTTGATGCGTCTGCCCTGCAACTCAAAGCGCTCCTGATCGGGCTCGGGTGTCGCCGCGCATGACGACATGGGCTCGGAGGCTGGCAAGGGATGTCGCGAGAAGAAGGCGAGAAAAACCAGGCACGTTTCATGGTGAGGATATTTAAATCGAATTCAGTGCGTGCCACGGGGCTTTGCCCGCAGTATGGAACTGAAGGACGAGCATTACCAACGCTTGATCGGGCCAGCGCTATTTAATTCACATCAATGCAAGTGGCTGGGCGGCGCTGGATAGTGCGGGGGATGGAAAAGGGATGAAAGCGAACATTGCCAAAGCGACGGTGATCGGAGCGGCCATTGGCGCGGCGGTAGGCATTGCGGGTTACACCTTCGTGTATGCCAAGGGAGCGTCGTATCTCACCAACGATCCCAAGGCGTGCGCGAATTGCCACGTGATGCAGGAGTATTACGACGGCTGGATCAAATCGAGCCATCGCTCGGTGGCCGTGTGTAACGATTGTCACGCGCCGCACGACAACCTCGTCCACAAATATCTGGTCAAAGGTGACAACGGCTTCTGGCATTCGCTCAAGTTCACCACCGGAAAATATCCGGAGAACCTGCGCATGCGAAAGATCAACCAGAAGGTGACCGAAGCGGCGTGCCTGTATTGTCATCAGCAGATCGTCGATGCCATCGCGCCGACGCCGCATTCCAAGGAGAACATGACATCCTGCGTGCGTTGTCACGGCGCGGTGGGACATCCCAAGCTTTGATCGAGAAAAAATTTATGCCGAACGAAGAATCACAAAAAAAACCGAACACGCGCCGCAAATCGGCCATCCGATTTGTTGTCACGGTGGGCGTGGCCGTGCTGGTCGCGGCGGGTGCCATGGCGCTGCTCGTGAACATCCTCGAGCACAAGCAGGAGGCGAAGAATCCTTTCTTCCGCGTGGTCGAACTGACGGACGACACAGTGGAACCGGAGATTTGGGGCAAGAACTTCCCGCTTCAATACGACGACTACAAACGCACGGTGGATCAGGTGCGAACACGCTATGGCGGGAGCGAAGCATTGCCCCGCACGCCCACGGACGCTGATCCCCGCTCCATTGTTGCCCAATCGCGCCTCGAGGAAGATCCGCGCCTGAAAACGATGTGGGCCGGCTATGCTTTCTCGAAAGATTTTCGCGAAGAACGCGGCCACGCTTTCATGCTCGACGACCAGACTTACACCGACCGGCAGAACGTGGTGAAGCAGCCGGGCACATGCATGCACTGTCACGGTTCGGTTTACGTGCCTTACAAACGGCTCGGGGGCGGCGATCTCATGAAGGGCTTCGAGAAAATGAACGCCATGTCGTACACAGATGCGCGGAAGGAGGTCACGCATCCGGTGACCTGCATCGATTGTCATGAGTCCGACACGATGCAACTGCGCATCACGCGGCCAGGTTTCATTGAGGGCATCAAAGCGTTGAAAGCCTCACAGGGAGTGAAGGATTTTGACGTCAACAAACTGGCCACACGACAGGAGATGCGCACTTACGTCTGCGCGCAATGTCACGTGGAGTATTACTTTAAGGGCCCTGAGAAGCGTCTCGTTTACCCGTGGGCCAAGGGCATCAAAGTGGACAACATCCTCGCCTACTACGATGAGGTGCAGCACAAGGATTGGGTGCATGCCGAGAGCGGCGCGTCCGTGTTGAAAGCGCAGCATCCCGAGTTCGAGCTTTACAACCAGGGCATTCACGCGCGCTCAGGCGTGGCGTGCGCGGATTGTCACATGCCTTACAAACGCGTAGGCGCGCACAAGATCAGCGATCACCACGTGCGCAGTCCCTTGCTGAACATCAATCGTGCGTGCCAGACGTGTCACAAATGGCCGGAGGAAGAGCTGCGCCAGCGCGTATTGACGATCCAGGACCGCACGTACGAGATGCGCAACGTGGCGATGGATGCGCTGATCGAACTCATCAACGACATCAAAGGGGCGAAGACCAACGGCGCGACTGACGCGCAGCTCGCCACCTCGCGAGACTACCAACGCAAGGCGCAGTTCTTCCTGGATTTCATCGAGGCAGAAAACTCGATGGGCTTCCACGCGCCACAGGAAGCCGCCCGGGTGCTCGGGCAGTCGATCAATTTTTCGCGGAAGGGGCAGGTGAGTTTGAGAGATAAGAAGTGATTGGATGATCTCGTCCCTGTGTGAAGAATCCAACCAGCTTAATTGAAGAGAACCACAATGAGCACTCGGGTGGCGGCACCTTCGAGAAGGTGATGAGAATGTTGGAGGGCTCACCGTTTGACAACGCGTCGAAGAACCTGCCGGCTGCCTTGTTCGTATTACACGTCAAGATGTAGTCCGCCAGATCGGGCCGCTGATGAATCCAGTTGCAGGGCATAAGATTGACAGTGCCAATCGGAATACGCGCGACCATTCCCGTCGCTCGACTGACTATTACTTCACCTGAAAAACTGAGTGCATTTGTGGAAGAACGCGGCACGGCGAGCACCAATGCCGATGGTATCCCGCGATCAATGCTAACAGAGAAGCCGATGACGTTCGTAGTGCATTGGCCCACTTGGCGAATTATAGTCGTCGGGACGCGGATCGCATTCACCCACGACAAAACGAGAATCAGCACGATGACTGCGACAACGGATACGATCGCCGATTTCATTTCGACGGCGGAGTGACTTCACTTTGGCGAGTTAATCACCCGCTTCGCGTACTCGCAACGGCTTTCTCCCCGCGCCTCTGCGGGTGAACGTCTACCTCGCCCCTTTCGGGCTCGTCGCCCGCCCCACCGCCGCAGCTTTCGCTTTCATGACCGCGAACCGCTTGTTCCAATCGCTCCAATTGAACTCCCATTCGTCGCCGGTGAACTTCGACCGCGCTTCGTTGATCACGAGCTCGGCTGTCTTAAGCTGCTGATCGAAGCGGTCGCGCTCTCCCCATTGTTCATACGTCTCGACCAGGCAAAGCTGGTTCTCGGGAAACTCGGGATGGAGCTTCACGGCACGCAGTAGATGTGAGCGCGCGCGGCCTTTGTCACCAATGCTCGTCGGCCAGCCGGGCGCGTCGCGATACAACAGACCGAGCGAACGATCCGGCCCGGCGTAGTCCACATGCTCATCCAGATCGCGGGCGTGCAGGAACTCGCGCGCCATCTCTTTCACGAGCGGCAACGCGCCGAGGCTCTTCGTCCGGGCGAGCTGGCCGAGGTCCATGGCGAGCCAGTAATGCGCCGCGGCATGGTTGGGATCTTGCGCGATCACGGCACGCGCGGCGTCAATTCCCCGGTGTGCGATGTCCGCACGCGAGCTGTCGCGAGTGACGAATTCGGCATGGAGAAACGCCGATCGTGCCACCGCCACGGCCGCCGTGGCGCTCGCGGGCTCCTTTCGCCAATTCTCCATGGCGGAACGGTATTCGCGCTCGGCAGCAGCCGGGAAATCCGTGGCCGCATTCACCAGCACGACAGCAGTGACCATGCAACCAAACGCAAGGGGCAGGGTTGAAGGAACCATGCGCACGACTCGTCCCGAAATCTTTATTGCTAAGCCCATGACCATTTCTATAGTGACTGCGGTGAAACGGAATTGGAAATGCATTCGCCTGGTGGTGCTCACTGCGGTTCTCGCGATTGGCGCGGGTTGCAGCGGCATCCACGCCTCACGGAGCGTTTCCCCACTTGATTTCATTCTGCCCGGCTTGATGCACAACTCCCCCGCTCAACCGGGCACAGGCGATCCTGCCGCCGTTTCGCCTCCTGTTCTCGCAAAAAACTAATATGCGATTTCCATTGGCGCTGACCGCGAAAATCGCGGGGCACATCATTAAGCACAAGGTTCGGAAGACACCAAAGTTTGCGATGGTGTTGCAGCTCGAGCCGTTGCACACGTGCAACCTGACCTGCACCGGATGCGGCCGCATTCGCGAATACTCCACATCGCTCAAAGACATGGTGCCGCTCGAAAAATGCCTCGCGGTCGCTGAGGAATGCGAGGCGCCGATGGTGAGCATATGCGGCGGTGAGCCGTTGATTTACCCATTGATCGAGGAACTGGTCGCCGGCCTGCGCGAACAGGGCCGCGTGATTTACATCTGCACCAACGCGATGTTCATGCGCAAGAAGATGCGCGAGTACATGGCCGCCCATTGGTCGCCGGAGATGGATGCAAAGCTGAACGACCTGGTCGAGAAACAACTCGTCACGCCGAAGGAAGCCGAAGCCATTCGCACCGCCGACGAAGCCGCGCGCAGGAAAGTCACGATCTCACCGACGAAGTGGATGTATTGGAACGTCCACGTGGACGGTCTCGAATACACGCACGACCTGATCGTGGAACGTGAAGGCGTGTTCAAGGAATGCGTGCAGGCCATGCGGATGGCGAAGGTTCTTGGCTACCAGGTAGCAACGAACACCACGGTTTACAAGGAGACCGATGTTCAGCAGATCGAGGAGATGTTCAAGTATCTCAGTTCACTCGAAGTGGACGGGCACACGATCTCGCCCGGTTACGATTACGACGCAGCGAAGAAGGACATGGTGAAGCGTCTCGGTCGCGATCCGAAGGAATTCTTCCTCACACGCGACATGACGCGGCAGAAGTTCGCGAAAATCCAGGAATGGGGAAAACATTTCACCATCTTCGGCACGCCGGTTTATCAGGAATTCCTCGCGGGCAAACGCGAGTTGACCTGCACCGCGTGGGCGATCCCGACTTACAACGTCAAGGGATGGAAAGCGCCGTGCTACCTCATGACGGACGGGCATTACCCGACTTACGCGGAGATGCTGGCGGAGGTGAAGTGGGACAAATACGGCGTGGTGAACGGCGTCGCGCGCGACTCGCGCTGCGAGCATTGCATGGTTCACTGCGGCTATGATCCGAGCGGCGCGCTCGGCACAAATTATCAGCGCGGCGACAATTGGAAGAACATGCGCTACAACTTCGGCACAAAGCCGAAGCCGTACGCGTGGAGCAAGGAACTGGAGAAGGTCGCGTTCAACGGCGTGAGCATCGGCAAAGGTCACCTTGCCGAAGCGAAGACGGCGGTGAACAAAGAAATGTCCGGCGCGAAGTCGGCGTTCGCCCGCGGTGGAAATGATTTAAGTCCTCAGCCAACGGCAGCCACGGAAAGCTGCGATGCTGAGGCAAGCAAGTAGTTCAGTCGTTCAGAACAAACGGGACGGGAGTCTGCCGATGAGGGCAGGAGTTTTCATGCCGGTCTTGTTGATGACGACTTGTGCGAATGAAATGGTCGCACAGGACGCCAAGGGAACGGCGCCGTCAGAGTTGAAGCTGGCCAAGGGCGGTTCGACGAATGGTGCAGTGAAGTTGGCGGCCATGGACGTCTCCGATTGGCCATCACTGAGCAATCGAACGGTGAACCTGATCGCATCCGTGCGCGGCGTGAAGTCGGATGCGGTGTTGCTGAAGTCTGCTTACGCACCGGCGCTCGGGCCGTATGAAATTGACCTGACGGGCGCGACGAATTTTTTCGCGGAAGCCGAAGCGTTGAGCCGTGAATTAGGCGTGAGTTTCGCTGTGATTGTCGATGCGGCATCGGGAGATGGAACGATGCGAACGAATCGCACGTTTCGTGATGGCGCGATGCGACAAATGGTTTTGAAAGTGGAAGGGACGCCGATGCCGGGAGCGCAGCGCAAGTTTTACGTGCGCCCTCAAGGCTCGGGTCTCCAGCCGCCGTCGGGGGCGCGAATCGCGCCGTAAATTTTATTTTGAGATGAGTGCATTGTTTCTATCACCACCTTCGTTTGATGGGTTCGACGGCGGCGCGGGTTCGCGCTACCAGGCGCGCCGAGAAGTGACTTCGTTCTGGTATCCGACGTGGCTGGCGCAACCGGCGGCGCTGGTGCCGGGTTCGACCTTGCTCGATTGCCCGCCGCACAACATCGACATCAAGCAGTGCCTGGAAAAGGCCAAAGGCTACGACCACGTCATTATCCACACGAGCACGCCTTCGCTCCGCAACGACTGCAAAGTCGCCGAAGCAATCAAAGCCAACCGCCCTGAGACCAAGATCGGCTTCATCGGCGCACATGCTGCGGTGTTGCCAACGGAAACCTTGAAAGCTTCGCCCGCGATCGATTGGGTGGGTCGCCGCGAATTTGATTTTACATGCAAGGAAGTTGCCGAGGGGCGCGATTTCGCGACGATCAATGGCCTCAGCTATCGCGATCAGGACGGAAAGATCAAACACACGCCCGAGCGCGAACTGATCCACAACATGGATGCGCTGCCGTGGGTGGCGGACGTCTATAAGCGCGATCTCCAGATCGAGAAGTATTTTATCGGCTACCTCCAGCATCCGTACGTGAGCATGTACACGGGCCGCGGTTGCCCGGCGCAATGCACCTTCTGCCTGTGGCCGCAGACGATTGGCGGTCACAAGTATCGCGTTCGTTCGGCGCAAAATGTCGCCGACGAGATGGCTTACATGAAGCAGCTCTTTCCGCAGGTGAAAGAGTTCTTCTTTGATGACGACACGTTCACTGCGAACCTGCCGCGCGCTCGAGAGATCGCGAAAAAACTCGCGCCGCTTGGCGTCACCTGGAGCTGCAACAGCCGCGCGAATCTGGATTACGACACCATCAGCTTTTTCAAAGATTGCGGACTGCGCCTGTTCCTCGTGGGCTATGAAAGTGGCAACGACGAAACGCTCAAGCGCATCAAGAAAGGCGTGACCACCGACGAGATGCGCAAGTTCACCAAGTCCTGCCACAAAGCGGGCGTGGTGATTCACGGCACATTCATTTTGGGTTTGCCCGTCGAGACGCGCGAGACGATCGAGCAGACGATCAACTTCGCTAAAGAACTAGATGTATTCAGCCTCCAGGTGTCACTTGCCGCGCCGTATCCCGGCACCGAACTGTTCGAGCAGGCCAAGCTCAACGGCTGGTTTACGAAGAAAGACAAAGGCGACCTTGTGGAAGGCGACGGATTTCAACAGAGCACGTTGGAATACCCCGGCCTGAACAAGGATCAGATCTTCGAATCGCTCGAAGAATTTTATCACCGCTACTACTTCAACAAGTTCGGCAAGCTGCTGATCCCGCGTCGCCCATCGTGGCGCATCTTCAAGTCGATGTTGCAGGACAAGGACGTGTTCAAGCGTCGCGCGCGTGAAGGCGCCGAGTTCTTCAAGAGCCTCGCGCAACGGCGGACGGATTTAGCCGCGCAGCGGAGTGTGGCGGCGAGCGCGAGCGCAATGTCCGCCTGAGCCGAATTCCGGTTAGCTGAATTGTCAGAACGTCCCCGTTCGACTAACACATGGGCCAGCCATGAATTCCCAACGCGGACATTTTTGTTTTTCCCTCATCTCAACTGTCATTGTCGCGTTCTTCGCGGGCATGGTGGTGACGGCTCGCGCTGCTGAAAATCCACTCAAGCCCCTCTACCCCGGCATCACGCCCGTCTGTTCATGCGAGAGCCTGACGAACTTCTCTCTGCCGAACACGACGATCGAGTCCGCCGTCACTGACACTTCCAATCGCATGTGCCGGGTCACGGCCATCGTCACGCATCCTCCCGCGGAGGATCGCGTGAAGGTGTGGATCGGCCTGCCGCTCGCGAATTGGAACGGGCGATTCCAGGGCACGGGTGGCGGCGGATTTCTCGGCGGACATCCAAACAGCCTGCGCGGGCCGGTGAAGCTCGGCTTCAGCGCGGGCGCAACGGACACGGGCCACGAGGGCGGCAGCGGCAAGTTCGCGCTCGACGCGAATGGACGGCAGGATTGGCAGGCCATCATCGACAACGCGTATCTCGGCATTCACGAGATGACGGTCGTGGGTAAGGCGCTCACTAAAGCGTTCTACGGCAAACCGCCGCGCTATTCCTATTTCGTTGGCGGTTCGACCGGGGGACGCCAGGGACTCATGGAAGCGCAACGTTTTCCGGACGATTTCGACGGAATCTTGTCCGGTTGTCCCGCGATCAATTGGCACCGGTTCGTCGCCGCCAGCCTCTGGCCGCAAGTGGTGATGCTCTCGACAACGAACTTCGTCTCGAAAGCCAAGCTCGACGCCGCCACCGCAGCAGCGATTGCCGCGTGCGACGCGAACGATGAAGTGAAGGACGACGTCATCGATGATCCGTTCCGTTGCGCTTACGATCCAAAGACGCTCGTCGGCACGAAGATTGGTAACGACACGTTCACCGAGGCGGACGCCGAAGTGATTCGAAAAACATGGGAAGGCCCGCGCGCGCGGGATGGAAGCTTCCTGTGGCACGGATTGGAACGCGGCGCAGACATGTTTCCATACACCGGAACGAGCGGTTCACCGTTGAAAGGAAAGCCGTTCAACATCGCGCTCGAGTATTGGCTCTACTACCTGGCGCAAGACGCGAAGTGGGACGCAAGCACGCTGACCTACGCCGGCTTCGAACAGTTCTGGACGAAATCGGTGGAACAATACGGCGCGGTCATCGGCACCGATGATCCTGACCTGACGCGTTTTCGCGACCGCGGCGGCAAGGTCATCATCTATCACGGACTGGCGGACGAGCTCATTCCAGCGGCCGGCAGCGTGGATTACTTCAAACGCGTCCAGCAACGCATGGGCGGCGAGAAGGACACGGCGAAATTCGCACGACTGTTCCTCGTGCCCGGCGTCAATCACGGTTTCCGTGGCGCGGGTGCGACGCCGACGGGAGTCATGGAATCCATCATTCGTTGGGTTGAACAAGGCGAAGCTCCTGACAAGCTCATCGCCGAAATACGTGACGCGAGCGGCAAGGTCATCCGTACCCGTCCGCTGTTTCCGTATCCGCGCGCCGCGAAATACAAGGGAAGCGGGAGCACGGATGAGGAGAAAAGTTTTGAGAAGGGCACCGCACAGAAGTAATTGCGGGCGTCATTACGGACACTCACAAATCCTCAAACTCTGGCTTGCCAACCCCCTGCTCGACGCATAAGGTCTGCCCTCTTTTTGGGGAACCATGTTCCCGTCCGGATGCAGTGTCGCAGCGGGAACCGAAGAGATTTTTTTAAGATTTTATGGCAGTTCGAATTCGCATGAAACGGATCGGCACGACCAATACGCCGGTCTATCGCATCGTGGTGGCAGACAGCCGCAGTCCTCGTGATGGCAAGTTCATCGAGGAGATCGGCACGTACCATCCCCTGCAAAAAGACAATAACGTCAACATCAAGCTCGATCGCGCTGAGCATTGGATCAGCAAAGGGGCGCTACCGAGCGATACCGTCGCGAGCTTTATCAAGCGTGCGAAAAAGGCCGTGCCCGCTGCCGCTTAAGGCTGCGCGATGCAGGCGTTCCTCGAATACGTGGTCAAGGGCCTCGTGGAAAAGCCCGACGAGGTGACGCTCACCCCTGTCGAGCGCAGCGGGTTGACGATTTACGAATTGCGCGTGAACCCGGAGGACATGGGCAGAGTGATTGGCCGGCAGGGCGTGACGATCAATGCGATTCGTTCGCTCTTGCAGGCAGGCAGTGCGCGCAAAGGTCTGCGCTGCACTTTGGAAGTGGTTGAGGACCGGCCGAGTTAACTTGGCCAAATCAGCCATGGGCATGGCATGAAAATCGACGTGCTCACGCTGTTCCCCGAGATGTTCGCGGGACCGCTCGATGTCAGCATGGTGGCGCGGGCGCGGAAAGCAGGTTTGCTCGATTTGCAGGTGCGGAATCTGCGCGACTGGACCCATGACCGGCACAAGACCGTGGATGACCGGCCATTTGGCGGCGGCCCAGGGATGGTACTGAAAGTCGAACCGATCTTTGAAGCAGTAGAGAGTTTGGCGAACGGAAAAACGTGGGTGCTCATGATGGGCCCGACGGGACGGAAGTTCGACCAAAGCATCGCGCGCGAGCTGGCAGCGCAGGAACATTTGCTGTTTCTCTGCGGCAGCTACGAGGGATTCGATGAGCGAATCCGCACGCTGGTGCATGACGAGTTGTCGATTGGCGATTACGTGCTGACGAATGGCGGGTTGCCGGCGATGGTAATCATCGACGCCGTGACACGGTTGTTACCTGGCGTGCTGGGACATGATCAGAGCAACGCGGATGAATCCTTCAGCCACGGGTTGCTGGAGTACCCGCACTACACGCGGCCGGAAGAATATCGCGGCATGAAGGTGCCGGAGATTTTGCTCTCAGGACATCACGCCGAAATTGACAAGTGGCGGCGCGAACAAGCTCAACTGCGAACACGCGAGCGAAGACCGGATTTGCTCGATGGAAAATGAATTTGGTAGAGGTCGCCGCATTGCGCTGTCCCTACCGTAGAAAGACTTATGAACCAGGCATTGTTGGACAAGATCGAGAAGGAACAGTACCGCAAGGAAGCGTTGAACTTCCATGTGGGCGACAGCGTGCGCGTGCATACGAAAGTCGTCGAGGGCGATAAGGAACGCATTCAGATTTTCGCGGGCGTCGTTATTGGCCGTCGCGGACACGGGCTGAACGAGATGTTCACGGTTCGCCGTATCAGTTATGGCGAAGGTGTAGAGCGCGTGTTCCCGGTTCATTCTCCGCGCGTTGAGAAGATCGAGGTCGAGCGTCACGGCGATGTGCGCCGCGCGAAGCTTACCTACCTCCGCAAGCGTCTCGGCAAGGGCGCCACACTCGTGAAGGAGAAGGTGAAGGCAAAAGTAGAGAAGGTAAAAGCCGTCGCCGCTCCTGCTAACGCGAAGTAATCTGTCCCTTCCTCGCTTCGCCGCTCGCAAAGCGGTGAGGACGTCGTGCTCGACACGGGTTAAAAGGGCTCCCTAGGCTCTGCACACGTTTCAGTTTTGGAAATCGAGACTCTGAAACGTGTGGAATGGAAACACGGAAAACCCGCCCGCTCATCATTGGCTTGCTCTGCGCCGCAGTCATCGCAATTGGCTGTTGGCGCCTGCGCTTTGATGTCGATGTCCTGAACCTCCTCCCGAAGGACCTGCCAGCAGCGGTTGGGATCAAGCTTTACCAGACCAACTTCGCCAACGCGCGCGAACTCATCATCACGGTCCAGTCCGGCGATGCGGAGAATTGCGAACGGCAGGCGCGGTTACTGGCGGATGTCCTGAGCCGCGCAACCAACCTTGTCACCGCTGTGGTGTGGCAACCGCTATGGCTCGAACGTCCGGCGGATACCGCTGAGTTCGTCGCCTATTCGTGGCTGAATCAATCACCCGATGTTTTTCAAAAACTCTCTGATTCGCTCAACTCATCGAACCTGCCAACGCTGGTCAGCGATTCGCGTGAGACGCTCACCACTTCCTTTTCGCCCGAAGTCGTTGGCCACCGCAGCTATGACCCGCTTCGCCTGACTGAAGTTCCAACCGCCGGTAGCGGCGCGCAGACCTTCGGTGATGGATCGGGGCTGTTTGCGTCGGAGGACGGCACGTTCCGATTGATCTTTCTGCAATCGGCGACGGACATCAGCGACTACCGGCAATGCACCAAATGGTTGAACGCCCTGAAAACTGTCGTCGCAGAGCACACCCGCAGTTTGCCGTCCGGCAGTGAAATCCAAGTCCGCTACACAGGTCGGCCCGCGTTCGTGTCCGAAATTTCAAACGGCATGCAGAAGGACATGACCGGTCCGTCACTGCTCACCCTCGCGGTCATCGCGGTGCTGTTTTACTGGACGCATCGGCGCATCAAGCCGCTGCTTTGGTTGACGGTGTTGCTGCTGTCCATCCTTGCCGGGACATGCGCAATCGGCGGGTTGATCTTCGGCACCTTGAACATCGTCAGCTTTGGGTTCGCCTCGATCCTGCTGGGACTGGCTGAAGATTTCGGGATCGTGCTTTATCAGGAGTCGCGCACTCACCCTGAGCTGAACGCAACGCAGGTGCGCAAGATTGCTGCGCCCGGAATATTTTGGTCAACGGTGACGACGTGCAGCGCGTTCCTGGTTTTGAATCTCGGCGGTTTGCCGGGACTCGGCCAACTCGGAACGCTCGTCGCAATCGGCATCGCCGTCGCGGCGGTGGTGATGCTCTACGCGTTCCTGCCTCCGCTGATGCGCGGCACGAACCGCCCGGCCCCAATGACGCCACACGCCTCGACTGGCGCCGGATCGAATCGTCCGTCGCTCATCGGCACCGTGGTCGTGATCGTCTTGTGCGCGAGCCTGCTTGCCGTGAAACGCCCCGGTTTTGACAATTCGCCTGACGCGTTGCGGCCCAAGAGGAGCGAAGCGTACGCCGCCGCCGAGGAGGTCAAGATACGATTGAAGCGCACGCAAGAGCCGCTCTGGCTCTTGGTCACAGGTTCGAGCGAAGACGAGGTGTTGCGCCGGTTGCGCGCAGCCGAGCGAGAACTCAATCAAGCGGTGACGAACGGGATCATCACCGGTGTCACGTTGCCGATTTCGCTTTGGCCGGATACCGCGGCACAACGGAAGAACATCAGCGCCGCGCAATCGCTTCTCGCGAGACGCGGGGAGATACGGAACGCGGTGCTCGCAGGCGGTTTCACGAGTAACGCGCTAGCACTTTCGGATGCGATCTTCACCACGTGGGCAAACGCGAGCGCGTCAACGTCCGCCTACTGGCCGACGAACAAAGGCAGCCGCTGGATTTTGGAAAAATTCACCGCACGCAGCGGTACGAACCTTTTTGCGCTCGGGCTGATTGAAAGGCGGCCTGACACTCCCATCGCCCAGGTGGCGCCACCGATCCTGAAACTGTCGCAACGCCTCGCGTCGGAAAACATCTTCGTCTCGGGCTGGGAAATTTTGGGCAACGCAATCTTCGCGCGGGTGCGGACGGATTTCTGGAAAATCCTTGTTCCCATGGCAGTGCTGGTCCTCGTGTCCCTCTGGCTCGCGTTCCGCAGCGTGCGTGAAGTGATGCTGAGCGTTGCCACACTATGCGTCAGCGCGATCATCCTCTGGGCGATCATGGCGCTAGCCGGTTGGTCCTGGAATTTGCTCAACCTCATGGCGATCCCGTTGCTGCTCGGCATGGGCGTGGATTTCAGTATCCACATCCAAATGGCCTTGAAGCGACATCATGGGGATCTGAAGGAAGTGCGCGCTTCGATCGGCAGTGCGCTCCTGCTGGCGGGTTCAACAACGGTGGTGGGTTTCGCATCGCTCGCGCTGTCCAACAACGCGGGCCTCGCAAGCCTGGGAAAGGTGTGCGCGATGGGAATTGTCGTCGCGATGCTCGTCTCGGTTTTCTTGTTGCCGCACTGGTGGGCAACGGCGCGCCGCGGGGCGGATGTTCAGGAATAACCGACGCCGACAAACGGGATTACAACCCGATCACCTGCATCACGGCGTCTTTGTTTGCTGGAACCACGGTCGGTTCAAAGCCCGCGGTCTTAATCGCGGTATCAGGATCTTTCAATCCATGCCCCGTCATCGTCGCGGTGATAAGGCTGCCTTCAGGAATCATTCCGGCCTGGACGCACTTGATCAGTCCGGCCAGCGGCGCAGCGCATGCGGGCTCGACGAAGATGCCTTCGGTGCGGGCGATGAGCGTGTAAGCCGCGAGGATTTCCTCGTCAGTCACTTTGTCGATGTGGCCGTTGGATTCCTGGATCGCGGTCGTCGCGCCCTGCCAGCTCGCAGGATTGCCGATACGAATGGCGGTCGCGATGGTGTGTGGATCGGCGATGGGATGGCCATCAACGATCGGCGCTGAGCCAGCCGCTTGAAAACCAAACATGCGCGGCAAGGTGTCTGACTTTTCGGCGGCGTGATATTCGCGATAACCCTTCCAGTAAGCGGTGATGTTTCCGGCGTTGCCGACCGGGAGAAAATGAAAGTCCGGTGCGTCACCCAACTCATCGCAAATCTCGAACGCCGCAGTCTTCTGTCCTTCGATGCGCACAGGGTTGATGCTGTTGACGACTTCGACTTTTCCCGTCTCACCGAGCTCGCGAACGATGCGTAGCGCTTCATCGAAATTGCCTTCGATCGCGATGGTGGTCGCGCCGTACATCAGCGCCTGCGCAAGTTTGCCGAGAGCAATCTTGCCGTTCGGCAGGATCACCACGCATTTCATTTTAGCGCGCGCGGCGTATGCAGCGGCCGACGCCGACGTATTGCCGGTGCTGGCGCAGATCACGACTTCGGCGCCGCGCTCCTTCGCCTTCGACACGGCCATTGTCATGCCGCGGTCCTTGAACGAACACGTCGGATTGAGTCCTTCGTACTTAAGATATAGGTCGAACTTCCCGCCGATCGCCTCGACGAAGTTCGGCACAGAGATGAGTGGTGTGTTGCCTTCGAGCAACGAGATGATCGGTGTCGCGTCGGTGACGGGCAGATATTCTGCGTAGCGGTGGATGACGCCCTGGTAACGAACGGATGGAGCTGTGGTCGAATTCATGTCAGTCAAAACTTTCTACGCGGATCATTACCGGTTCGCCGCGCACGACCGATAGCTTCGCAATCATCTGCAACGCCCGGCGCATCGCCGCGTTCGGCGCGTCGTGGATCATCAGGATCAACGGCACGCTCGTGCCCTCGTGGCCTTCCGGCTGGATCACGGATGAAATCCCGATTTTCGCCTTCGCAAGAATTGCAGAAATTTTCGCCAGCACGCCCGGACGGTCCTCGACGCTAAGCCGAAGGTAGTAGCGCGAAACCGTGTCGTCGATGGGCAACACCGCCCCTTCGCGCTCATGCGGCGTGAACGGCGGAATGCGGCTCTTGGTGCCGGTCTTCAGATCGAGCGCAGCGTCCGCGATGTCACTCAAGACGGCGCTCGCGGTCGCGTCCTGTCCGGCACCGCGCCCGTAATACAGCGTGTCGCCCACCACATCACCGCGCACGAGAATCGCGTTGAAGACGTGATTTACACTGGCGAGCACATGCGAGTTCGGGACGAGCGTCGGATAGACTGAAACCTGGATCGGGCACGGGCATTTTCGATTTTCGATTTTCGATTTACGCGCCGCATGCCTGTCCCGCTCGTAAATCGTAAATCGTGAATCCTGATTTTTCTTCACGATCCCGAGCAGCTTGATCGTGTAGCCGAGTTGCGACGCGAACTGCATGTCGAGCTTTGTGATCTGCCGAATGCCTTCGACGTAAATATGTTTTGGGTTCACCCAGAATCCATGCGCCAGCGAGGCGAGAATACCGATCTTGTGCGCGGCATCATGGCCGTCGATGTCGAGGTCCGGCGGCGTCTCGGCGTATCCGAGGCGCTGCGCATCGGCGAGAACGCCGGCGAAATCCGCGCCCTCGAGTTTCATGCGCGTCAGGATGTAATTGCACGTGCCATTGACGATGCCGTAGAGGCGCGTGATGCGATTGCCGATCAATCCTTCGCGCAAGACTTTGATGATCGGAATGCCGCCCGCGACACTGGCCTCGTAGTAAAGATTGGTTCCGTACTGAAGTGCCGCCGCAAAAATTTCTTCACCGTGCGCCGAGAGCAGCGCTTTGTTCGCCGTGACCACGGGTTTGCCGAGCTTCAACGCCGAGAGAACGACCTTCTTCGCGAGTGTGGTTCCGCCAACGAGTTCGGCGACGAGGTCCACTTGCGGATCGCGGATCACGCTTTCCCAATCGGTCGTAAGCAAGCGGGCAGGGATTTTCACGGCGCGAGATTTCTCCAAATCACGCACCGCCACGCGCGCCAGCTTCAGCTCGACGCCGAGGCGCGACGCCATGAGCGCGCCATTGCGCTCAAGAGCCTGAACGACGCCGCCGCCGACAGTGCCGCCGCCAATAATTCCGAGTCCAACCTGCTGCATCAAGAGCCGCCGAGAGTGCCGGGATCGAATAGGTGAAACAAATCTTTTTCCGCCACCGCTGTAGTGGGACCGGCGCCTCAACAGTCCCACAAGCGCCCTCGCCTGTCGTTCTGCGGACGAGGGCGTCCGCAGGACGATACAGCCGAGGCGGCTGTCCCACTAACAAGACAGTGTCGAGATACCCTGTAGTGGGCAGGCGTCCCGCCTGCCACCGTCCACCAACCGTCTCGGTTGGTGTTCGCCCTCCGGGATGGACTTGAGATTTTCTCCGCTCCACTCTTTCGTCATCCATGAAAGCCTTCTGCGCATTCACTCTTTCCTTGTTGTTCAGCGTGTTCATGTCCGCCGCCACCGACTTCCGCATTGGTGCTGCCGCGGTGCGCATCACGCCGGATCAAGCGCTGCCGATGGCGGGCTATTACTCGACGCGTCTCGCCACTGGCACGCACGACGATCTCTTCGCTAAAGCCCTCGTCATGGAGTGTGACGGCGAGCGAGCGGCGCTAGTCGTATGCGATTTACTGACGCTCACGCGCGGCGTGGTGGCGCAAGCACGTGAATTGATCGCGAAGCAAACCGGTATCCCCGCGGATCGCGTGATGATCAGCGCCACGCACACGCACACTGGTCCCGTGCTCAGCACCGGCAGCGCACGTGCGATGGTGGACTCCGGCGACAGCGAAGCCGTGCGCCAATACACCGCCCAATTGCCCACACGCATCGCGGTAGCAGTGCAACAGGCGGCGGCCCGGCTCGCTTCCGCCCGCGTCAGTGCCGCGACGGAAAAGGAAACCAACCTCAGCCACAATCGCCGTTTCTTCTTGAGAGACGGCACGGTGGGCTGGAACCCGGGCAAGTTGAACACGAACATCGTCAAGGTTGCGGGACCGATTGATCCAGAGGTCACAGTGCTTTGCTTCGATGCCGCGCGGACGAACCTGGCGGCCTACGTGAACTTCGCGATGCATCCAGACACAACCGGCGGCACGATGTGGTCGGCGGATTACATGGGCGAATTGTCGCGCATCCTCGGAAATTATCGCGGCTCGAATTTCATCACCGTGTTCGCTAATGGCGCGTGCGGCGACATCAATCACGTGGATGTGAATTGGGCTGATCCGCAAAAGGGACACATCGAGGCAGCGCGCCTCGGCACCGTTCTCGCCGGTGACGTGTTCAAGGCGTTCACGCAATCGAAGCCAGTCGCACTGGGCAAACTCCGTTCTCGCAGCGAAATCGTGACGCTTGATCTCGCGCCGTTGAAAACTGACGATCTCGAGCTCGCCAGCAACATCGTCGCGCGCATCGGCAGCAAACCCGCGCCAAAGTTTTTGGATCAAGTGTTCGCGTTGAAAGCCCTCGATGTCGCGGGGCGCAAGGGCGAGCCGTACCAGGTGGAGGTGCAAGTGATTGCGCTCGGAGATGAGATCGCGTGGGTGAGTTTGCCGGGAGAAATATTCGTCGAGCTCGGGCTCGACATCAAAGCGAAATCCCCCTTCAAGCACACGCTGATCGCGGAACTGGCGAACGGCTCGATCGGTTACATCCCCACCCGACGCGCGTACGACGAAGGTAACTACGAGCCCACCAGCGCTCGTTGCGCGAAAGGTTCCGGCGAACGAGTGCGTGACGCCGCGATCAAGTTGCTGCGCGAATTGAAGCGGTAGAGTCGTCCACCTTGTCGGAAATCAACTTCGGCAAACGAACTTGCCACGCGCTCGCGTGCAGGATGCCAAAGGCTCGCCGGCGCGACGCATTCTTGCGGTGAAAATTTGCGGAACCATTTGACCGGTCGCACCTCTCACTCTCGTGGAGGTTGGTCGCGAAGCTCTGAAGGGAGATCGTGCATCTTTTCGCCTCCTTCGTGAAACTGAAAAAGGAGAGTATGAGACAATCGTTAATGTTCCGAAGCATTCGTGCGTTCAAATCCGTTCACCACCAGAAACACCGATGGCTATGCCGCTCGCTTGCGGTTTCGCTGGCTGCGCTGTTTTTGGAAGCCAGCCCAGACCTGCGGGCGCAACCGGTTCTCGTCGATCCCGATCTGAACGTCCGGGCAGTCGTCACTGGCCTGGACATGCCTACCTCGATGACGTTTCTCAGGCGCAACGACATTCTGGTGCTCGAAAAAAATACGGGAAAAGTTCAGCGCGTCATCGACGGCGTGATTCAACCCACGCCAGTGCTTGATCTGGCTGTGAACAGCGCCTCCGAGCGGGGATTGCTCGGCATCGCGCTGCATCCGCAGTTTCCAGGGAACCCGCGCGTTTTCCTTTATTGGACGGAAAGCTCCACGGGCGCCGACACCGACGATCTCGCATCAGTTCCGCTGGTCGGTAATCGCGTGGATCGCTTCGTCTGGGACGGCGCGACGTTGACGTTTGAGACGAACATCATCCAGCTTCGCTCGTTTCAAGCAGACGCCGGGCAAGCGTTGCGCGGCAATCACGATGGAGGAATCATTCGGTTCGGACCCGATAAAAAACTCTACATCTACATCGGCGATAATGGCCGTCGCGGACAGATGCAGAACCTGCCCGATGGTCCGGGCTGCACAAATCCGCCGTGCGCTGGCGTGCCGGTAGGGAATTTGCCAGACGATCAATTCGGTGGGCCCGAGCCCGACAACGCGCATCTCACCGGTGTGATCCTTCGCTTGAATGACGACGGATCCACTCCGACGAGCAATCCGTTCTATAAAGCTGGCGCGTTTCGCGGCGGCGAAGCGGGCGCGAACCTGCAAAAAGTTTTCGCTTACGGCATTCGCAATGGATTCGGCATGGCGTTCGATCCCTTCTCCGGAAAACTTTGGGAAGCGCAGAATGGGGACGACACCTTCACGGAAATCAATCTTGTGAAGTCAGGCGCCAACCTCGGTTGGGTGCAAGTCATGGGACCACTTTCACGGGTTACTCAATTCAAAGAGATCGAAACCAGCTCCAACTTCTTTGGCCTGCAGCAACTCCGCTGGCCGCCGACGAATATTGCGGACAGCGAGGAGGAAGCGTTCGCCCGCCTGTTCCATGTGTATGAAGAAGCCGACGAGTTCGAAGCGAGACTGACCGGGCTTCAGGAAAATCCGCCCATCACCACCGCAGCCCGGGCCAAGGCCAAGTTCGAGTTGAAGAGCGGTGGACGGCTCAACTACGAGGTCGAGGCGGACGGCCGGATCGAAGGCGCGACGCAAGCGCACATTCATCTTGGCGCGCGCGGACAGAACGGGCCGGTCGTAGCATTTCTCTTCGGATTTAATGCCGCTGGGACAAATTTCCGGAATGGCGATCGCATCGGGCGCGGCACGTTGCGCGACTCGAACGTCATCGCGCGTCCGGGATTCATCCCGAGTATCTCAAACCTCGTCCAGCGCATGATTCAGGGACGGGCTTATGTGAATCTTCACACGCTGACAAATCCGGGCGGCGAGATTCGCGGACAGATCGCAGTGGACGACGAGAATCCCGTCTCCGACTACAGCAACCCCGAGTTCAGTTGGAAATATGAAGTCGCTCCGGCGGGCATCGGGTTCATCAACAGCCGCTCCCTGGGCGGACGTTATCGTGGCGACATGATCGTGGGAGCCGCGCGCGACTTCCTCGAAGGAGGCACCTTGTTCCGCTTCGACTTGAGCGGTGGTCGCAAGGAAATCCGGCCTGGCGATCGACGCCTGAGAGATAAAGTGGCGGACAACCTCGCCAAGTTCGACATCACGGAAAGTGAGAACATCGTCTTCGGCACTGGGTTCGGGATCGGCACTGATATTCAGACTGGCCCGAATGGAAATCTCTACGTCGTCTCACTTTCTGATGGCGTCATTTACGAGATCTTCCGCAATTCCAACCAAGGTGACGACGATGATGATGACGATGACGATTAAGCGTTAAGCCGAATGGCTGGCGAACAAGACCCTCACCGCGGACAACTGCGGAGAGGGTCGATTCATTTTTCAGTTATCCGCCAGCACCGTCTTTTCACGCACTCCCGCGGCGGCTTTGTCCAAGGATGGGTCGGACATTCTGAACACGACGCGCGGGATGACGTTGAATTCCAGGTGGCTCCGCAACCAGCCGAGCAGCTCGAAGCCGTCCTTTCGCGGCATGCGCAAGTCGATGAGGAGCGCGCGAGGGAATTTGAATTGCTCGCGATCCTCGTAGGGCGGCTCGCCCTTGAGATATGCGATTGCGTCGTCTCCCTCCCGCCGATTGCAAAAGATCGCTGCGACTAGGGAAGCGTGATCTTCTACTTTCCCGCGCGCGATGTTGACTCGCTCGGAACTGAAAAACGCGTCTTTGACGTGACGGGAAACAATTTTTCGTTGCTGCCTTCAGCACGGGTTGCTACAACCAAAACATCCCAAACAAAAAACGCGGAATAACCGTGGAGTAATTCTTATGAGGAGCAAATCCGTACCCATCCGTTTCGCGCCGTACACTATCGCCGCTTGCCTCGCTGCACTGCTGGCAACGAGTGACACGCATGGCCAGACCACCAACTGGGTGGCATTCAACGACCATGCTCCCGGAACGGGCACGGCTCCGAACACCACAACTTACAACATGCGCGGAATCTCCGGTGGAAATGCTGGCACCGTTCTCTCAGGGAATCTGAAGGACATCACCAGCGGAGCGTCGGTCGCGGCTGTGTTCACGTCTTCTGCGGTCGGAGGAACCCCGAATGATTTGGGATCGATGGTAGTCCCGAATGCCGGGACCGACGCTTACAATCTTTTCAACGGCATAGTCGATCTGAGCAACAGCCAGAGTGGCATCGGCGTCAAAGCAACAGGCAATATTCAAACGATTCACACCTTGAGTGGGCTTGATCCGAACAAGCGGTACGTGTTCAAGGGCACGGCGGTGCGGGGCAATAATTACGCCGGACGTTGGACACTTGTCACAATCGAGGGAGCAGATTCATTCTCAGATGATCACAGTGCCGTGGGGGCTTACACCTCGGCAAATTTCCCCTCCGCGGCCTTGACCGCTGGCCAGGTCGGTTTTCAGAGCGGTGAGAACAGAACCGATGGCACAGTGGTAGGTTGGAAGGAAATCGCTCCCGGCGCGGACGGCTCGATCGCCATCCGGTGCCAACAATGGAATCCAACGCAACTTCCGAACGGTTCCACCGCCGATCTCGCCAACTACGGCTACGCCATCTGCGGCATGATGCTGGCGGAAGTGGAGACAGGACCACCGCAAGCTCCGATCATCATCACTCAACCCGCAAACGTCATCACGAACGAAGGGGCGATCGCTCGCCTCAGCGTCGCGGCAGCCGGCAGCGGAACACTGACTTACCAATGGTTTCGTGGCAGCTCTCCCATCCCGGCCCCCGCGGGCACTGGCACCACGCTGACGATCACGAACATGAACGCCTCTTCTCCTTATCCGTGGTCGTTGCCGAGTGATTCGGGATCATATCACGTGGAGGTGACTGGCATCGTGGCTCCCCCGGCCGTGAGCAGCACCGCCACGGTAACCGTGAATCCAGACACGAACGCGCCGCGCTTCCTGTGGGCGATCAGCGATACGAATGCCGCCGGGCATCTGGTGATCCGAGTGGCATTATCCGAACCGCTGGCGAATTTGGAAACCGATCTTCGGGAAGTCCTGTTTTGGAACGTCCTCGTGACTTCCGGCCCCGGGCCCGATCTGGGCGGACCGATTTCTGAAATTCCGACCGACAATCCCATCGCTATCACGAATGTCGTCTTTGCCAACACCAACACGCTGGAGATTCAGCTCACTTACTTTGGATTTTCGCTCGATCCTTCGACTTCTTACAAAGTCACCTTTGATGGCGGTGCTGTTCCAATCATCGATCGTTCGGAAACCCCCAACGCCATGCTCGTTCACGAGGCGCCGTTGCACTCCAAGCCGCTCGAACCGATCTCCCTCAATTCCGAATGGAGATATAGCGGTTTGGATGTCCCCCCGCCCGGCAACTGGTGGGAAGCCGGTTACGATGATAGCGACGGCGGGTTTTGGACGCCCGGAAATGGCCCGTTCGACGCCAAACGCGAGGGTTGCCGCACCATTGCTTTGCATAACCTTGGCCCTGTGGGAACCTGCCTCGTTTGGTCCAATGACCTGGCTCCCGCGGTGATTACCAACTATTACTTCCGAACCCATTTCAACTATCCGGGTCAGCCGCAAGCCAACGGAATGATGATCCTCAACGGCAAGTTTGATGACGGCGGAGTGATCTACTTGAATGGCCAGGAAATCGTAAGGCTCGGCATGCCGGCAGGGCCGCTTGAACACACCAATTACGCCAACCGCACCGTGGGTGACAGCGATCTACAGGACGTTTCCTACTTCTCGCCTGGCTCCGCATTGAAGTCCGGCGACAACGTGGTCGCGGTGAGAATGGCCCAGGTAAACCTGAGCA
>DATHEW010000755.1:0-3607 GCA_035318425.1 Candidatus Acidiferrum sp.
CGAAGTTGAGGCGCTGAAAATTTGGCCGGGGAAACTTCATACTCGGCGTTCTCGCCGTTCTATTTCAGCAGCTCCTTCGCGCGCGCGACGATTTGCTCCACCGGAGCAAGCCGGCCAATGCCTTCGTAACCGCAGGAGAGCAGGCCATCATCGGGACCGATGAATTCCGTGCCGCGTGCTTTCAACGTGGAGATGTTCTGCTGCGTTGCGAGGTGCTGCCACATTTTCCCATTCATCGCGGGCGCGATAAGTGTTTTGGCTTTTTGATTCAACGCCAGCGCAATGCACGTCAGCGCATCGTCGGCCATGCCATGCGCGAACTTCGCAATCACGTTCGCTGTGGCGGGTGCCACGAGGAAGAGATCCGCGTTGTCCGCGAGTTCGATGTGCGCGGGCTTCCAACCTTCCTCCTCGTCGTACAGATCAGTCACCACAGGATGGCGTGACATGGTCTTGAAAGGCAGCGACGTGACAAAGCGTTGCGCGTCAGCGGTCATGACGACATGCACCGCGAAACCATCCTTCGTAAGCAGACTGGCGATGTCGATCGCCTTGTGCGCCGCGATCGATCCCGTCACGCCGAGGACTATGTTCTTCTGCACGCTCATCTCTTAATCCTATTCGTAATCCTAATCCTAATCCCGAGTTCAACCGAGGAGTAGGAATAGGATTAAGAATACGATGACGAAGGTCAAAACTCGGGCGGCTTGACGCGGCACTGGCGCATCTTCTCGGCATCGATGATCGCGAGCATGCGCCGCAAGTCTTCTTCGACACTCGTGCTAACGATGAGGTAGTCGAAATGTTTCCACTGCGCGAACTCCTGGCGCGCCACGCTGAGCCGCTTTTGGATCACTTGTGATGAATCCTGCCCACGTTTTTTCAACCGGGATTCGAGAATCTCGATCGAAGGCGGCGTCAGGAATACGCTGGTGAAAGACCGCTTCAAGTCTCCATCGTTCTCGACGCACTCGCGCACGCTGGCCGCGCCTTGAACGTCGATGTTCAGCAGCACGTCTTTGCCCTGACGGAGCTTGTCGAGCACCTCGCCGCGCAGTGTGCCGTAGCTGTTGCCGTAAACCGTCGCGTGTTCAAGAAAGTGTCCTGCCTGAACTCGTTTCAGAAATGTGCCGGCATCGAGGAAGTAATAATCCACTCCTTCCTTCTCACCCGGTCTTGCTTCCCTGGTGGTGCAAGTAATCGCCCGCACCATGCTCGGACGCGCCTTCAACAACTGCTGGCACAGGGTTGTCTTTCCGCCGCCGGACGGCGCGGAGATGACGATGAGGAGTGGAACTGCTTCGCTCATTCAACGTTCTGCGCCTGCTCGCGAAACTTTTCCAACTCCGTCTTCAACACCACGACTTCGCGAGAGATCGTCGCGTCATTCGCCTTGGACCCGATGGTGTTGATCTCGCGGTTCATCTCTTGCGCGAGAAAATCCAGCGTGCGCCCGACCGGTTCGCGCGAGTTCACGCAATCATCGAACTGTTTGAAATGACTTTGCAGGCGCGTGATTTCTTCCGAGATGTCCGAGCGATCGGCGAAGAAGATGATTTCCTTCAACACGCGCTCTTCCTCGATCTTTGCCGCTTCGATCCCGGCGCTCCGAATACGATCGAGCAACTGCTTGCGGTACCGGACCTGAATCTCCGGCGCTTGCTTTTCAACGCGTTGCGCGGCTTTGCGCATGCGCTCGATGCGCTTCACGAGATCCGCGCGCAAATGGGCGCCTTCTTTCTGGCGCATCCCCACCATCATCTCGAGGGCGATCTTCAGCGCTTTGTCCACGGCGGGCCAAAAATCCTCCGCATCCGGCACGTCGTCATCGGACTCGAACACTCCCGGTGCGCGGACAAGATGATCGAGCGTCACGTCGCCAGCGAGTTTCAGCTCCTTCGCGAGCGCGCGAAGCTTTTTGGTGTAAGCGGTCGCGAGCGCGGTATTGATCCGCACCTGGTTGCTGTTCGCTTTCTCAGCCGTGTGGAGCGTAACGCGGGCAGTGACACGTCCACGCGCGATACGCCGGTTCACTTCATCACGGAGTTGCGCTTCCAGCACTTCGAGTTCGCGCGGGAGATTAACGGAGATTTCGCTCTGCTTGCGGTTCACCGAGCTGAGTTCCACGGTGACTTTGAAACCATTCTGCACCGCTTCGCCCCAGCCGTAGCCGGTCATCGACTTCATGTGCGGCGGAATATGCCGAAATATGCCGCGAGCGCGAAAGAACTTTCGGCTTCGCCACCCTGCTCGAGTTCAAGCAAACCTTCGATTGGAACGTCTTCGCTCAAGAGAACAGGGGATGAAAAGAAAGTAGCTGGCCCGCCTGCAAAACCTCGCCGCCTCGAACACCAGATCACGCCCATCACGTGACTTATGCGTCTCGTTCGTCAGGAGGCGACATCCTCGACCTCCTCAATCATCCTCACTGAGTCCGCGCGAATCAAAACGCGGGAACCCTTTGTGGTCTCCAAAATCACCATGCTCAACAACTGATAAGGAATGCCGCCCTTTCCTGCGCTATGGTCTGTGAATCCGATGAACCGAACTCCAAGCACCGACTTCCCACCGGCCAGATAGACGTTAATGAGCTTCCCATCCTTGATGAATCCCTTGAGCTTCAGAATATCAAAGCCGCGTGTCTTGCTCTTGAAGTAACTAATAGCGGTGAAGAACGCGGTCAGCACGATGATTCCGATGCAAATCGCGGCTACGAAACCAAAAACTTGGTAGAATGTGTCCATGCCGTGTGAAGCGGCCTTAACTGATCCTGAGGAGCGATTGCGCCGCCACCGTGGACTCGATCGTTTGCGGCACGTGCGCGGTTTGTTCGGACAAGACTTCCAGGATCGTCGTCTCGCTCAGGCGCAACGGTCGCGCGGCAGACTCGATGAAGCCGCGCATCGTGTGCTGCGCGTAATGCTGAAGTCCTTGCCGCAGAGGCATTGAGTAAACGGCCAACGCGACACCATAGACCAGCGTGTGCCAGCCGCGCGCTTCGCCCTTTTCGATCGCTGCGAGATAACGTTGCACCACGCGCTGATCACGAAGCGCGCGCAGCTTGCTCAACTGTCGCTGGCCCACGCGGCAACTCGCGATGGCGAAGTCGCGCAGTCCCTTCTCCGTCGCAAGCCTCGCATCCAGTTGGATCAACTCGCGAACCTCACCGCGCGAAGCGTGACCGTACGCAGTCATGATCGTCGGAAGCTCGAGCGGTCCAAGGATCTCGGTCCGATACGCATCCAGGAAAACGCGCAGCGAAACCACATCGCGAACGTGACGGAGCTGAATTGCTGCTGCTACCTCGGTCGCCAGTGCGACGGCATCGGTTGCCCCGAGTTGTTCGAGCAAGGGATGCGCATCGCCGATCAGTTCGGTTGGTGCGGGCGCTGCGATCTTCGTTCCTACGTTCATTCAATTCGATCCACGCATTCTGACCATGGATTGAACCGAAGCTACGACGGGCCGGTTTCCCAGCAAACGGAAATAGTTCCTGCGGCGACAATAAAAAGTTTGACGAATGCGATGGCGAATTCCGCGCGTCAGCTCACGACGTTGCGCGGCGTGCCGCTCGCGACCGCCCGCAGATTTTCCACGGCGATTTCCA
>DATHEW010000756.1:0-3633 GCA_035318425.1 Candidatus Acidiferrum sp.
CTCCGTCTCCGCGGCCGAAGCGACCCTCCCAAGCGGCGCGGTGCGTTTCCACGCAAACATCGAACCGCTCGTGCGCCTGCTCGAGGAGACGCCGCGAGAGCGCGTGCTCGAAGAGGTGGCTCAGCGCATCCGCCGCGGCACGAGCTATCGTGAAGTTCTCACCGCGCTATTCCTCGCAGGCGTTCGCAACATTCAGCCGCGGCCAGTTGGTTTCAAATTCCACGCTGTTCTCGTGGTGAACTCAGCGCATCTCGCGAGCCTCGCCTCGCCGGACACCGACCGCTGGCTGCCGATCTTCTGGGCCATCGATCAATTCAAATCATCCCAGGCGCAGGACGTGCAGCAGGGCGACTGGGCGCTTGGTAATGTGGACGAGTCCTCCGTGCCGACCAGTCACAAGGCCAGACAGGCGTTGATCGATGCGTTGGAGAATTGGGACGAAACCGCGGTGGATTCCGCGATCGTTGGCATGGCTCGCACGGCGGGCGCGCATGAGATTTTCGAGATTCTTTGCCGCTACGGCGCGCGGGATTTCCGCGAGATTGGACACAAGGAGATTTACGTCGCGAACAGTTTTCGCACGCTCGAAGCGATCGGCTGGCAACACGCTGAACCTGTGTTGCGCTCGCTCGCGTATGCGCTGCTCGACCGGGTTGGTGAAAAGGTGAATCCATCCAAGGCAGATCTTCCCGCGGATCGTCCGTATCGCCGCAATCTCGAAGCGTCGAAAGAGATTCGCGTCGGCTGGCTGGACGGCAAACCGAACGCTGACGCAACGCGCGAAATGCTCAAAGCGATTCGCGACGGCTCCGCGGGGGACACCAGCGCGAAGGTTGTCGAACTGTTGAATCGCGATGTGGCCGTGCAGTCGATCTGGGACGCGCTGTTCGATGGCGCGGGAGAATTGTTAATGCGCCAGCCGGGCATTCTCGCGCTGCACGCGACGACGTTCACGAACGCGGCGCATTACGCCTTTCAACATTGTCGCGATGAAGAGACGCGGAAGTTGCTCCTGCTGCAAAACGCCGCGTTCATGCCGCTTTTTCGTGGCAACAGTCGCGACAAGAACCTGCACATCGATTCGCTGGAGCCGCTGGCGCTGAAGAGTTCCGGTGCGGCAGCGGTGGAGGAAATCTTTGCGGAGGTAAGCACGGACAAACTTGCGGCGGCGCGGAAGACGTTGAGCTACTTGAAGGACAATCCAGACCCGCGATCTTTCGCCGATGCGGCGCGACGTCTGATTTTCCTGAAAGGCCGGGACTCACACGATTACAAGTTCAGCTCGGCGGTGCTGGAGGACACCGCATTCATGCCGGTGGAATGGCGTAACCGTTATCTGGCGGCGAGTGTCTTCAACCTGAAAGGCTCCGGGGACAGGGACAATGTTTTGATCCAGCGAACGAGGGCCGCATTTAACGGGTAGCTCATGAACAAGGGACAACTCATCATCGCAGTCGGGGTAATCGGCGCGACCCACCTTCTCGGCGCTGACGCAAACGAAAACTGGGGCCAATGGCGTGGGCCTTCCCAAAACGGCGTCGCACCAAATGCCGATCCTCCGGTGGAGTGGAGCGAAACCAAAAATGTGAGATGGAAGTTCAAACTCCCCGGCGAAGGTTCCGCGACTCCGATCATTTGGGACAATTTGGTTTTCGTCCAGGTCGCCGTCCCCACCGCGAAGAAGATTGATGCGAAGGTGAATCTCTCGTCCGAATTCTTTGGCCAACAACAGCGAATACAAGGTGCAGCGCCAGCCGATGGTGCCGCAAATCCTCCACGCAGGCCGGGTCGAGGCGGCGGTGGTTTCGGCGGTGGTGGTGCTCCGAAAGATCCATTTCAATTCACGCTGATCGCTTTGGATCGCGTGACCGGCAAGCCCGCGTGGCAGAAGTCGCTGCGCGAGGAGATACCGCACGAAGGTCATCATCAGGATGGGAGTTTCGCTTCCGCTTCGCCGATCGCAGATGCCGATGGCATTTACGCCTACTACGGATCACGCGGCCTTTACGCGCTCGATCACAAGGGCAACGTGAAATGGCAAAAGGACCTTGGCAAAGCGCGCACCAAGAATTCGTTTGGCGAAGGAAGTTCTCCCGCGCTCTTTGGCAACACACTGGTCGTGAACTGGGACCATGAAGGGGATGATTTCGTCGCCGCGTTCGACAAGAACACAGGCAAGGAACTCTGGAAGCAGCCGCGCGACGAATCGACGTCCTGGTCCACGCCGCTCATCGTCCAGGCGGGTGGCGTGGCGCAAGCGGTGGTGAATGCGAGCGCCAAGGTGCGCAGCTACGATCTCGCGACGGGCAAGGAACTCTGGTCCGTCGGCCCGCTCACGGCCAACGCGATTCCCAGCGCTGTGTCGGGCAATGGATTGATCTATTGCATGAGCGGTTTTCGCGGCGCGGCGCTGTTCGCGGTCAAGCCGGGCAAGACCGGCGACATCGCGGGCACGGACGCGATTGCGTGGACTTACAACAAGGACACGCCGTACGTGCCGTCGCCTTTGCTCTACGACGACCGGCTCTATTTTTTCAAAGGCAACGAAGCGACTCTCACGGTGCTCGACGCGAAGTCCGGCAAAGCGATGGTGGAGGCAGAGCGGCTTGAAGGCGTGCGTGGGATTTACGCCTCACCGATCGGAGCGGCGGGACGAATTTACGTTGCCGGTCGCGATGGCGGCGCTCTTGTCTTGAAGAAAGGTGACAAAGCCGAAGTGCTCGCGACGAACAAGCTCGACGACCGTTTCGATGCGTCGCCGGCTGCCGTCGGCAAAGAGCTGTTTCTGCGGGGCAAGCAGTATCTGTACTGCATCGCACCGACGGAACGCGCGGCCTTGAAGTAACAACAACCGGGGAGGGGACATGAAACCATTCGTCATCACGGGACTGCTCATTGCCGCGTTTGCGGCCAACGCCCAGGAGTGGGCGAAAGCGAAACTCGATAAATCATCGCGCCACCAGGAGTGGGTGAAGATCGAGAACGGGAAACGCAAAGTGGATTCGTTCGTCGTTTATCCCGAGGTCAAAGAAAAGGCGACGGCGGTCATCGTGATCCACGAAATCTTCGGACTCAGCGATTGGGCGCGGTCGGTCACGGATCAATTCGCGGAGGCGGGCTACATCGCCATCGCGCCAGATTTGCTCTCTGGCATGGGACCGAATGGCGGCGGCACGAAGGAACTCGGGTCGGATGCAAACAAAGCCATCTCCACTCTGCCGCCGGACCAAATCACCGCCGACCTGAATGCTGTGGCGGCGTACGTCTCCAAGTTGCCGGCCTGCAATGGCAAGGTGGTCGTGGCGGGATTCTGTTGGGGCGGTGGCCAGACGTTCCGGTTCGCGACGAACAACAAGGACATCAAGGCAGGCTTGTCGTTTTATGGCTCGATGGTGACGGACGAAGCGGCCGCGAAACGAATGAGTTGTCCCATCTACGGCTTCTACGGTGAGAACGACAATCGCATTAACTCGCAGATTCCGAAGGCCGAGGAGTTGATCAAGAAAGCCGGCAAGACTTACGAGCCCGTGATCTACAAGGGCGCGGGTCACGGCTTCATGCGTGCCGGCGAACAACCGGACGCGAACGAAGCGAACAAGAAGGCGCGCGACGATGCCTGGGTGCGGATTAAAG
>DATHEW010000757.1:0-4903 GCA_035318425.1 Candidatus Acidiferrum sp.
CTCATGCACGAAGAGAGTGCATAGCTTCACGCACAGGTATTCCATCGTGTAAGGCAGATCCGCGAGGTGCTGCGCCACTTTGTATCCTTCGGAGAATCCGTTGGTGCCCGTCGCGAGCGTGTTGGTGAGTACCAGCGCGTACGAGGCGCCGCCGCCGAACGCTGCGCCGAAGCGCGGTGAGATCACGTTGTTCGTGAAGAGGCGCTTGGTCGTAAGATCATGATTGTTCGTGGCGAAATGAAGCACCCACGCGCCCGGCGTGATCACGATGTTCGAAGCGGTCCCCGTGATCGATGGAGTCAATGGCGAGTCCGCGTTTGCGAACGCCTTCTTCGCCACACGCCAGCCCGTCCACACCTTTGCGAGGTCCACGATGTCCTGCTGAATGTAACCGTTGTCAGCGCCCAAGGTGTGAAGCTCCATGATCTCACGCGCGTAATTCTGGTTCGGCGCTGCCTTCGAGTTCAACTGAGTGTCGAGGTAAATGACCATCGCCTCACTCTCGATGCTCACCTTGAGCAAGTCGTAGAACGTGCAATTCGGATTCAGCAGCGCGTTGCGAAATTTGTTGTGCTCGCGCCAGTGCAGATCGAGCGCGATGGCATGGCGCAAGGCATCGTTCGTATATGCACCCGTGTTGAAGTTGTTGTCGTAGTATTCCTCCGTCTTGCCGTACTGCGTCGTGAAATGATTCTGGAAGAATTGCGAAAGCACCTCGTGAAGCTGGCGTTTGCTGTGAATCGCTCGATGCACGTGCCACGCGCGGAAGTCATCGAGGTTCGCGTTCGTGTTAATCAAGCGGCCGTAAGCGATGTTGATCGCGGGCGGCGCCGCGGGCGGAGGAGGCACGCTCGGAAAGCTCACACGTCCTGTGGTGCCACCGAGTTGTCCGCCATTGTTGAAACGAAACACCAGACCCGCACCATTCGTCTGTTGCACCGGCAGATAGTAGAGCGTGATCGTGAATCGCAGCGACGAACTTGGATTATTTGTCGGCAGGAACTGCGTGTGGAAGCCGCCCGTGATGGACGTGTTCGCGGCGTTGAACGAAAGGCGCAAACAATTTGATCCTGACGCGGGCAGCCCATCGACGGTCGGGCTGTTCGTAATAACCGCCGCGCGCACAGATGAGCCATTCGTCCAGGGCGGATTCAATGTGGCGCCTTCGAAGTCGCCGTTACTGAGAAGATTCGCTCCTGCCTCGGCGACCAATCCTGTCACGACTGAAATGTTGTCGATGTACACCGTGCCGGCGTTCGTCATGTAGATGCTGAGGAAGCCACCGCCCGCCGTCCCAGTCGCCGTCACGCGCATCCAATTCGTAAAGGGCGACTGGGCGGGAACGTTGTTTGTGATCGGCGGGTCCGTGTTGATCGTGTCTGGAATCGCCTCAGCCGCCATCTGCTCGTCAATGTACGCCTGCGGTCCGATCGAACGAATGTGATCGATGTCATCGGGCGTCGGCCCATACGTGAGACGGTTCAACACCGTCGCCGCGAAGAGATCGTTGCTGCTCATCGGCGTGGCGGTGATCCTGTAAAAACGCATCGCGTCGCCGTTCGTCACGACGAAGCTGGGGCCGAGCAGCCTTCCCGAATTCGCATCCGGCGCCAACGAGTTCGTCACATCGCTGGAGCTGAACACGTTGTATTGCTGCGCGGCGGGAAAGGGAAAAACGAGACGCGGTTGTCCGTTCGTCGTGCGGTCCACTCTGATGCTCGGCGGCGCTGGGTCCGTTTCCGCGGCGTCAACGCGCACGAACGTTCCGTGAGCCATGATGATGCACGCACAGAGAATCCGCGCGAAAACAGTTGTGGGCTTCATAGTTGGTTTTTGTCCCATGTTGATGCACGCGGTGCCAAGTAACTTTTTACCAAAAGTGATTCGCAGCTCGGGCAATTGTTCGGACTGGTGTGGCCGCAGTTTTCACGCCACTCGGCGATGATGACCTTGCACCGATTGCCGCGGCAGCGAAAGATGTTCGCGTGAGCGAACCCAAACCCGAAACAGGACACACGCTGCCTCCAAATGATGCCACGCCGCCCGTTCATCAGCGGCGTCCTCGGTATGCAGGGAAGAATCCGCGGAAGTTCCATGAAAAGTACAAAGAATTGAATCCTCAGCGCTACGCGAGCGACGTCGAAAAGGTGATTGCTTCCGGCAAAACACCGGCGGGCATGCATCGCCCCGTTATGATGCAGGAGATCTTGGAAGTGCTCGCACCGACCGCCGGCGAGGTCGCGGTGGACTGCACCCTCGGCTACGGTGGTCATGCCCGCGAAATCCTCGCTCGCATCCAACCAGGCGGAAAGCTGATCGGGCTGGACGTGGACCCGATCGAACTTCCGCGCACGGAGACGCGTTTGCGCGAAGCGGGTTTTGGGGAAGACATGTTCACCACAGTTCGCAGCAATTTCGCCGGCCTGCCGCAATCGCTCGCGCAACTCGGCATCGACAGCGTCAACGTCGTCCTCGCCGATCTCGGTGCCTCTTCGATGCAACTGGATGACCCTGCGCGCGGATTCACTTACAAGGGAACCGGTCCACTCGACATGCGGATGAATCCATCGCGCGGTGAACCCGCTTCCAAATTCCTGGCGCATGTCAGTGAAGAAAAGCTCGCCCGTCTTCTCGAAGAAAACGCCGACGAACCCCAGGCGCTGCTTCTCGCGAAGTCCATCAAATCATCTCCCGCTCTGGAGACGACAGGTGACCTGGCGGGACTGGTTCGAGCCGCACTTAGCAGGAAACACGTCAACAAGGATGAGGCCGATCTTTCCGTGCGCCGCGTGTTTCAGGCCCTTCGCATCGCGGTGAACGATGAATTCTCTGCCCTCGAAACATTCCTCCGCCACGTACCCACATGTCTCGCTTCAGGCGGACGCATCGCGGTGTTGACGTTTCATTCCGGCGAGGATCGTCGCGTGAAAAAAGCATTCCAAGCTGGTGAGCGCGATGGCACTTACTCAGCCGTGGCTCACGAAGTCACGCGCGCCTCGATGGAAGAAATTCACTCAAACCCGCGAGCCTCCTCCGCGAAATTGCGCTGGGCTGTGCGAGCTTGATGGCGAAGACGATCAAATCCCATCCACGAACTTCTGCATCGCGTCTTCCTGGCGCGCGATGGACTCGACCAGCTTAAACTGCGTGCGCGCGCGATCGAGGTTGTGATGCGGCCGATGAACGCGGAAGTAAGTGTCGCCGCTCAGATAATCCGTCAGGAAGCGAATCCCGATCGTGAACGTGATCAAGCGTCCCGAGAACGCGATGTTGGCGCGTTCCGTCTTCGTCAGGAATGATCCTGCCGCGTCGAGGTAACCGCGGGCGAGTTCCTTGAACATGCTCATGCGCATGTGAACCTTCGGCAAATCAAGTTCGTCCTCCAGCGTCGGGCTTGTCGTCGTTCGCACCATGTCGCCGAAGTCGTAGAGCACGCAGCCCGGCATTACCGTGTCGAGATCGACCACGCACATCGCTTCGCCCGTATCCACGTCGAGCATCACGTTGTTGAACTTCGTATCGTTGTGCGTAATGCGCTCGGTCATACGGCCGCCGGCGAGCAACTTCAGGATCACGTCGCAGATGCTCTCGTTCTCGAGCGCAAACGCGATTTCATCTCGCGCCGATTGCGCGCGGTTGTATCGATCCGAGTCGATGGCTGCGAGCAGCGCCTTGAATCGCTTCCGCGTGTTGTGAAAATCTGGAATCGTCTCATGCAATCGCCCGGGCAGATCCACCAGCAACTTCTGAAATTCTCCGAAAGCGCGCGCCGCCTGGAACGCCTGCTTCGGCGTCTCGACCGTTTCAAACGTCTGCACGCGCTCGACGAACACGAACGAGCGCCAGAAGTTTCCATCGCCATCCTGGTAGAATGATGCGCCGTCGCGCGTCGGCACGATCGTCAAGACGCGACGAGTGATGTCGCTGCTGTCCGCGTGTTCCAGCTTGTCGCGGATGTGCTGCGTCACTCGCATGAAGTTATCCATCACCTCGGCCGGTTTCTTGAAGACATTCTGGTTGATCTTCTGATGCACGTAGCGCACGCGCGTGCCGCCCTGGTCGTAAGTTGCGGTGTAGGTCTCGTTGATGTGGCCGATCTTGCAGAGCTCGGCGTGAAGAATTTCACCGTAGATTTGAAACTGCTTCGAGATGTGGCGGAGTGCGGCTTCCTTGTACATGGAGAAATTGATTCGTTAATCGCTATGAGTGAATCGGCTCAGACGCTCTTTTCCTTCACGCGTTGAGCAAAGCGTTCCACGCGAATCACGTGCCGCTTGTGCGCGCCGCGCGCGACGACTTCATGCTCATCACGTGCCTCGATGTGAAAGCTGATCTCACGTCCATCCGCTCGAATGACACGCGTCGCGCATGTCACGCGCTTACCGACGGGCACTGGCGCAAGATGACGAATCTCGACTTCAACGCCGACGGAGCGCTCGCCCTCTTCGAGAAACGGCAGCAGTGATTGCCGCGCGGTGCGTTCAAGAATCTGGATCAGGTTCGGCGTGGAAAGGACCGGTGGCATTCCGTCACCGGCGAACTCAATCGTGTGCTGCGGCTCGACGACGAACGTCACTTCATTGCTCGTGCCCGTTTTGGGAATGCCTGTCATTGGCGCGACGCTAACAACTGCTTTCGCCCGGCGGCAAACACAAGTCCTCGCCTGCGCCGCGCCGCATGCAAGCCGCGTCCTTGAAACCGAGCGGCCGATACAGCTCATGCGCATCGCGCGTGCGCAAATACACCGAGCTCGTCTGCAAGTCAGGATGCGCCAGCATCGATGCAACAAGCCATTTCCCGATGCCGCATCCGCGATGTTCCGGCGCAACGATGACATCGCAGAGATACGTGTAAGTCGCGTAGTCGCTGATCGCGCGCCCGAACGCGATTTGTTTCCCCTGAC
>DATHEW010000758.1:0-2155 GCA_035318425.1 Candidatus Acidiferrum sp.
CGCGGACTTCTTCGAACCGTAAATTTCCACACGGATGCAATTCTTCCGCCCCGCTGCGACCTGCGATACGCCGAGATTGCCGCGCGTGCCGTTGGCGAACTGGAGCAACACATTGGCGTAATCCTCCGTCTCCACATCGTACTCGGCGTATTTCACCTTGGCCGTGCTCTTCGAGAATGTCTGCACCTCACCGAGCGGGCGCTTGCGCGTCTTGTGATGCGTAGCGAGGTCGGCGAACACAGACGAAATCTTCGAACCCAGGACGAACGAAACGGTATCCATCCAATGCGTACCGATGTCGGCGACCGCACGCAGTTCGCCGCCTTCCTTCGGCAGCAAGCGCCAGTTGTAGTCGGTGTCCTTGAACAGCCAGTCCTGCATGTAAGAACCATTCACGTGGATGATCTCGCCGAGTTCGCCGTCCTTCACCATTTTGCGGAGCTGCAACACGGCGGGATAAAAGCGGAGGTTGTAATTCACCGCGAAGGTCGTCTTGCTCGCCTTGGCTTGCTTCAGGATTTGCGCCGTCTCTTTCGTGTTCATCGCCAGCGGTTTCTCGCACACGACGTGTTTGCCAGCCTTCAATGCCGCTAACGACATCTCGCAATGAAACCGGTTCGGTGACGTGATGTGAACGACGTGGACGTCAGGCGACTTCAGCAACTCGTGATAATCACCGAAGGCCTGCGGAATTCCGAAACGGTCTGCGGCAGCGCGCGCGCGATCGGGAAGATCACACAGCGCAACGATCGGAATGCCGTTGCGCCCAAGTCCTTCGATGTGAACGGGGCCGATGAATCCAGTGCCGATGATGCCTGCGTTGATTTGACTCACTGTAATTTCCTTTCCACTGCTGCGTTGCCGCTGCCATGTCGCACGCAACCCGACGCGGGTGCCTGTCGAAACGGCGATGGGCCGTAGTGAACCGCAACGCAGGCGTGCTCGTAAAGTGTTTGCTCGAGCCGGATTAATCTGTGACAGGATTGGGAAACGACTGCCGGCGGATTCTAATCTTCAGGCTATTGACGGCGGACAGCTTGAGAAAAGGAACTTTACTTTCACGCGCCCGAACACAAATTCTCCGTCCTTCGTCATGGAATTAACGGACATGAATTATTGGGGCATCGTGGTGGTGCCCATCGGCGTGGTGATCTGCTTCGGCCCAGCCATGCTGATCTGGTGGTTGGTCGATTCGCGGCGACAGCAGCCGCAGCCGGTGAAAGCGCGACGCTAATCACTGGCGGCGGTGCTGTTACTGACGGTCGCCGGCTTTACGGCGTGTTCCAATTCGAGCTTGGATTCTTCACGTTCGTCGAGACGCCGTTGCGCGCCGCGTTATTCTCCTGCGAGCTGAACCCATCGCGTTCTTCCATCGAGTCGCGCCCCATTCCACCTTGAGAATCGTGGTCATTGCTCATGCAACCACAGCACGCGACTCCCACAATTGCTGCCATTAAGAACTTCATATTTGCCTCCTTTTCTGGAGGTATTCTACCCCGGAAGGACGGCAGCGCAAATCAGCCGCCCAGCGCGGCCCCGATCTGGTCTTCTGTCACACCACGAATGGCGAGCACTTTGTGGCGGGACGTTGCGCCGCGGGCGAGTTGGATGGATGAACGCGAGCAGCCGAGTCGCTCGGCAATAAACTCAATCAGCGCTTCGTTCGCGGCTGAATCGACCGGCGGCGCCGTCACCTTGACCTTCAGCTCGTTGCCATGCACACCACTGATCTCATTACGAGAAGCGCGGGGCTGAACTTTGACGCTTAGGTAAACGACGCCGTCCGCACTGCGAAGAAAGGCTGCTGGCATTTCACATGCGAACGACGATGGCGGGCTCAGGCTTCCGCCGGCGGTGGAATCTCCACAGCATCCTCGTTCGCCTCACTGATCACCGGCGCGATGGCCTGTAGCTTGTCGCCTCCATCAAGGTTGATGAGCTTCACGCCCTGGGTATTGCGACCGGCTTCACGGATGTCATTCACCGGCGTGCGCACCATCTGCCCGCCGACCGTGATGAGCATGATCTCGTCTCCATCCTTCACGCTAAGTGCGCCCACGACGGCACCGGTTTTCTCATTGGTCTTCATGGTGATGATGCCTTTGCCTCCGCGAGATTGAACGCGGTACTCGTCAAACCCTGTGCGTTTGCCGAT
>DATHEW010000759.1:0-5641 GCA_035318425.1 Candidatus Acidiferrum sp.
AATTATCGGCGCAAGCCGCCGATAGCGGCATCGACGTTCGCATTCAATTGGACTCACTTGGTTTTCAGAAACCGCTCCCCGTCTTCGTCACCGGTTATTCTGGCGAGGTCGATCGCGTGTTGCGCTTCGATCTTTCCTTCATGGGCTTTGAATTGGTGAAGGACCGCAACGCTGCTCGTTACATCATTCAGAAGAACAATGCCGCAGGCATCGGCGCGCAAGTGAATGATCCGCTTGCGAATAAAATTCCGTACAACAAAGCGTTCACCGGGCCATCGCCGCGTCACCAGGTACACGCACTGGCGGATGATTTATCGCAAACGTTCACAAAACTTCCTGGTATCGCACAGACGCGTGTCGGGTTTGTCGCTCAAGCTGCCGGTTACGGCGTGGGCGAGATTTACGTTGCGGACTTCGACGGTTTCAACGCAGCACCCGTGACGCGCGACGGCGTGATCGTTCACACGCCGGCATGGGCCGGTAAGAATGCGTTGCTCTACATGTCACACAAGCTCGCTAACAAAGCAGACATCCTCTGGCACGATCTGGGCACCGGCACACGAAAGCCGTTCGCGAAATTCCCCGCGCAGAATGTCAGCCCTGCGGTTTCGCGAGACGGCAAACGCGTGGCGCTAATCCTGAGCAAGAGCGGCAATCCCGACCTCTACGTGTGCGATATCGATGGCGGCAATTTGAAGCAACTCACGAAGGGAAAGGATTCCGTCTCCTCGCCGTGCTGGTCGCCGGATGGAAGCAAAATTTGTTTCTCGTCGCGCGTCAGCGGCATCTCATCGCTCTACACCATTTCGGCAAACGGCGGTTCGCAGACGAGGCTGTCTGTGGGATCAACCCCCACCGAGCCTGACTGGTCGCCGGACGGCAAATACATCGTCTGCACAACACAGAGCCGCAGTGGTTTTCAAATTACAGTGCTGCCAATGGAAGGGCCAAGCCGCGGAGTGCCCACGACATTGGCAGCGGGCGAAGATCCGGTGTGGGCGCCCAACTCGCGCGCCGTGATGTTCGTTCGTTCGGTCAACTATCGACACGTTCTCGCTCTGTTGGATGTGCCGAGCAGAATGGTCAAAGACATTACAGCCATTAGCGGGAGCGCCTCGGAGCCGAGTTGGGCGAGGTAATCCCAAATCAAACGCACCATGAAAAACTCAACGTTCTTCGCTTTGGGAACAGCGCTTGTTCTCGCCTCGACGGTCGGGTGCCGCCACACGCCGCCGAGAACGTCACCGTTGCCCGGAGGAGCAAACTCCGACAGCGATGCCGGTCGTCGCGGACGAGATCTCAGCACGACGCCTTTTGGACAAACCGGCGGAGCTTCTGCCACGTCAGCCGCTCTGGCTGGTGATTTGCCGGACGACGCGAAGCTTGCCGACCGCGATCAGGATCGCAGCCGCTTCTCCGCCGAGACGGTCTATTTCGATTTCGACCGCGCCGATGTGCGGGCGGCGCAGGCCGGGAACATCGACAAGGTCGCCAGTGCGTTCAAATCGTTGCCGCCGGGGCACGATTTGTTGATCGAAGGCCACTGCGACGAACGCGGCACCGAAGGATATAATCAATCGCTCGGTGAACGCCGTGCGTTGGCAATTCGCGAGTTGCTGATCAAGACGGGAGTTGACGCGCAGCATGTTTTCACCAAGAGCTTGGGCAAGGACCAACCGGCGTTGACCGGGCATGATGAACCTTCGTGGAGCAAAAATCGCCGCGGAGAATTCATCCTTGTTTTGCCGAAGAAGATCACTACAACCCAGAATTCGCAATGAAACTGAAATCGCTCTCTACGCTGGCTTTGGCCGTCGTGCTCGCAGCCGGTGTCGTCGGCTGCAAAAAGAAAATGGACCGCGTCACACCGCTGCCCGGCTATGGCGCCGGCAACACGTTGCGCGATCCGGGTCCCGGCAGTGGATTGAACACCGGACTCACCGGAAATCCGCTTGGCGACCCGAACGCCGGCAATGTGCGCCCGCTGAATCCCAACGATACGATTCCGTTCTCGGGCAATCGTTCCATCGAAGGCCGTTCTCAAGATCGCGACAAATACGCCGCGCAAACGGTGTATTTCGATTTCGATCGCGCCAGCGTGAAATCCAGCGAGGCATCGAAAGTTCAGGAGCTCGCGAATCGTTTCAAGAGCGAGAGTCCTGACACCGACCTCCTCGTCGAGGGCCATTGCGACGAGCGCGGCACTGAAGGTTACAACCAGGCGCTCGGCGAACGCCGCGCGCTGGCGATTCGTGAAATGTTAGTGTCGATGGGCGTGCCTGCCGACCGCATTCACACCGTCAGCTTTGGGAAAGACAAACCTGCCGATCCCGGCCATAGCGAGTCTGCCTGGAGCAAAAACCGCCGAGGCGATTTCATCCTGGTGTTGCCGAGGTAATTTTCGTCAGTGCCTTTCTAAAGCGGCGGTCTTCGGACCGCCGCTTTTTGTTTTTGCGAACCGGATTGCACGTATTCGAAAGGACCACCGAACCGGCGAACGGTAGGACGCGCTGTCCTCAGCGCGCCGGGGTGAGGCGTGAACAAATTCGTGCGCGTTCTGAGTTCACCTGGCGCGGCACGCTGAGGACAGCGCGCCCTACCCGCAGGCGTTTCGTTTCTGCTGCGATTATCAGATACGCCCTCACGGTTGCCGAAACGCCTTTTGCGTTTTCATTCGTAAAGCGTTCGCTACAGTCCGCCGCAACCAACGGACAAACGTGGCGACATTTTCATGAACGCAGTTCTGCTCATTGAAGACGACAGCGCATTGCGAACACTGTTTGCCGATATCCTCGAGCGGAACGGCTGGAACGTCATCGAGGCGCCCGATGGCGAGGCCGGCATCGCCTTGGCGAAGCAACACAAGCCATCAATCGTCGTGTGCGACTTGCTCATGCCGCGTTGCAATGGCTACCAGGTTTGCCGCGCGATTCGATGCGCGCCCGAGCTGAGTGGCACACGCATTCTCATGATTTCCGGACGAGATTACGCGACAGATAAAATGAACGCATTGGAAGCCGGGGCTGACGAGTATCTCGTGAAACCAGTTGACCCATCGGAGCTGCGCGCAGCCTTGCGCCGATTGAGTGAACCCGCGGCTCCGGCGGAAATGCCCGCTCGCCCCAGCGCCGAGATCGGTGGTCCGGTGTGCGTGCGGTTTTGGGGGGTGCGCGGCTCCATTGCGACGCCTGGCCCGGCCACAGTGTTTTACGGTGGCAATACGTCGTGCATCGAGGTGCGTGCCGATGGCGAAATTATTGTGCTTGATGCGGGAACCGGAATTCGTCCGCTCGGTTTGAGCCTGGCGAAGGAATTTGGGCAACAGCCGCTCGCGCTGACGTTGCTGCTCACGCACACGCATTGGGACCACATCCAGGGCTTTCCCTTTTTCGTTCCCGCGTACAATCCGAAGAACAGCGTGCGCATCCTTGGTTACGAAGGGGCGCGCCAGGGTTTGGCCGCGACATTGGGTACGCAGATGGAAAGCCCTTACTTCCCGATCGGCATGGATGACGTGCCCGCCAATATCAACATCGAGGAATTGCGCGAGATGGATTTCAAGATCGGCCGCGTGAACGTGCAGGCCAAGTTCGTAAATCATCCGGGCATTTGCGTCGGGTATCGACTGAATACGAGCGCCGGCGCAATCGTGTTTATCCCGGACAACGAACCGTTCCATCGCATGCGTTTGAAGCCGGGCATGGCGGACGAGAAGTCGCTGCAATACGCGGATGAACAGGATGCGAAGTTCGTGGAGTTTATTCGCGACGCTCAAGTGTTGATCATGGATTCGCAATACGATCGCGAGGAATACGCGTCCCACGTTGGCTGGGGCCACGCGTGTGTCGATGATGTGGTGGAACTCGCGGGCCGCGCGAACGTGAAGCAATTGTTCCTGTTCCATCACGACCCGACTCACGACGACGAACGCATCTCACGAATGTTGGCACACGCGCGTCAACTCGGTTCTGCAAATGGAAACCACACTTTGGTGGAGGCCGCGCGAGAGGGGCTGGAAGTGGTGTTGAAGTCAGTGAATCAGTAATCAGTAGGTCATTGATCAGTATTCAGACGCGCATTCGTTCAACCGAGTACCGACTTACTGATTACTTACTCCCGTCCGACCAGAACGACGAACTCTCCCTTGAGCGAACGTTTCCGGGCGATTTCCAACAGCTCCGCCGGAGTGCCGCGGAGAAACTCTTCAAACTTTTTCGTTAGTTCGCGCGCGAGCACGACGTGAGCGGTTGGATAAATTTCCATGAGTTCTTCGAGCAGTTTTTCGATTCGATACGGTGATTCGTAAAACGCGAGCGTGCCAGGCACGGAACGCAATGCTTCCAGTCTTCTTCTTCGCTGGCCTGATTTCACCGGCAGAAAACCAACGAAGTGAAATTCATCAACCGGAAGTCCGCTGGCGGTCAGCGCGGCGATCAGCGCGCAAGGGCCAGGCACTGACTCCACGCGAAAACCAGCATCGATCGCGGCGCGCACCACGCGCTCGCCTGGATCGCTGATGCCAGGTGTTCCCGCGTCCGTGACCAGCGCTACTTTTTCACCGCGTGCAAGGCGTCCGAGAATTTCTTCGCTCCGTTTTGCTTCATTAAATCTGAAGTAACTCAAGATTGGCCGTGAGATGCCGAAGTAAGAAAGGAGTTGGCCCGTGCGGCGCGTGTCTTCTGCGGCGACGACGTCACATTCGCGCAGTGTGCGCAGCGCACGGTGAGTGATGTCCTCCCGGTTACCGATCGGCGTCGCGACCAGATAAAGAGTCGCGGCAGTCAACGGTGGCAGTGTCGCATCGGCGGCCGGCATAGAGAGACTTTTTAGCAGTCTGGCAATGGATGCGATGAAATTTGAACAAGCAGCGAGGTGAATAATGTTCGGAATCTTGAAAAAGTTTTGGCATCGGTCGAACGAATCCAACGTCGTGACCGTGGCCATGCCGCCCGCGGTGCCGAAGTCTGCACCAACGGCCCCTTGGGCTAATACGCGGCCGGCCAGCACGCCGAGTTCGCCTCGCCCGGCCACCACGGCCCGGCCCGCTCAGACCGCGGTGTCCGTTACGGCCAGAGCTTCGACGCTTCCCGTTCCCTCCGTTCCGGGATCGATCTCAGTCACGCTCGGATCACTTGAGCAATCTCTCCCCGAGCCATTGCGTCACAAGATTGTTGGAGCATTGCACGAGCTTGTGCCGGTTCCACTGAACAAGGTGCTGCCGCAGCTTCATCGCGGCTCGGTGTCGCTCACCGTAAAAGAACTTCGCGAATGCGCGCCCGAATTGCTGGCCAGCTTCCAGGGACATGATGAAATTCCCATCACGCTGCCGCTCGGCGATGTGGTGCGACAGATTGATCCGAAAATTTTGCCACGTCGCAGCAGTCAAAGGCGCCTGGAAGTTCCCGAGAATGTAACGGCCATCTTCACGCAAACCTCGGACGGCGTGACGGTGATCGCGCCGCCCGCTGCGGTGCCGCAGACGCCACGCCCGGCACAGCCCGCGGCTCGTTCGGCAGTTACTGCGACAGCAACGACCCCGACTCCGATTCCTGTTGCGGCGACTCAACCGCAGGCCGCTGCGGCTGCATCGACATCGAGACCCGAAAGGATTTCTCTGTCTCCCCAGGCGCTGGCAGCCCTC